>NZ_JBJDRK010000025.1:0-62013 GCF_044987405.1 Microbacterium sp. ZW T2_14
GCCCATTACGCCTTCGCCCCTTCGGACTCTTCGAGCTCCGCGAGGAAACGGTCGACGACGGCCTGAGCCTTCTTGTCGTCGGACAGCGTCTCACCGATCACACCGCCGGCGAGGTCGAGGGCGAGCGAGCCCACCTCGCTGCGCAGCGACACGAGCGCGGTCTGGCGCTCGGCTTCGATCTGCGAGTGTGCGGTCGTCGTCAGACGCGTGGCTTCCGCGGCAGCGGTCTCCCTCGCCTCGGCGACGATCTTCTTGCCGTCCTCACGGGCGGCATCGCGGATCTCACCGGCCTCCTGGCGAGCCTCGGCGAGCTGCGCGGTGTACTCCTCGAGCGCCGCCTCGGCCTTGCGCTGGGCCTCGTCGGCCTTCGCGATGTTGCCTTCGATCGCTGCGGAGCGCTCGTCGAGCAGCTTCTTCATCCGGGGAAGGGCGACCTTCCAGAAGATGACGAGGATGACGATGAAGCACACCGACGACCAGATGATGTCGTACCAGGCGGGGAGCAGCGGGTTGGGGTCCGCGTGCTCCTCCGCGGCGTACGCGACAAGAGCGTTCAGCATCCTGTCTCCTTAGTAGAGGTCGTTAGTGGAGGTCGCCTGGATCACGCGTAGCCGAAGATGAAGCCGGTCGCGATGCCGATGAAGGCGAGCGCCTCGGTGAAGGCGATACCGATCCACATGAGCACCTGCAGGCGGCCGGCCAGTTCGGGCTGACGTGCGACACCCTCGATGGTCTTGCCGACGACGATGCCCACGCCGATGGCCGGGCCGATCGCTGCGAGACCGTAGCCGACGGTGGCGATGGAGCCGGTGACCTCGGCGAGAACCGTAGTTGCGTCCACGGGGGTTTTTCCTTTCGGTTGTGGGCGGCCTTCCGGCCGTCCCGTATCAGTGCTCTTCGGCGACCGCGAGCTGGATGTAGACCGCGGTGAGAAGGGCGAAGACGTAGGCCTGGAGGACGGCCACCAGGATCTCGAACAGAGTGAAGATGAAGCCGAACGCGAGGCTGCCGGCGCCGAGCACCGTCCACCAGCCCCCCATCTCGATGATGAAGAACTGCGTCGCGGCGAAGAAGAGCACCAGGAGGAGGTGACCGACCATCATGTTCATCAGGAGTCGCAGCGTCAGCGTGACGGGCCGGATGATGAACGTCGAGATCAGCTCGATCGGCGTCACGATGATGTAGATCGGCCACGGCACGCCCGACGGGAAGAGCGAGTTCTTGAAGAAGTTCTTCGGGCTCTTCTTGATGCCGGCATAGATGAACGTGACGTAGCTCACGATCGCGAGCGTCAGCGGCACGGCGATGATGCTCGTTCCGGCGATGTTCAAGAACGGGATGATGCCCGTGATGTTCATGAACAGGATCATGAAGAACATCGTCGTGAGGATCGGAAGGAAGCGCTGGGCGTCCTTCTTGCCGAGCAGGTCTTCGCCGATGTTGACGCGGACGAAGTCCAGGCCCATCTCGACGAGGCTCTGGAACCGGCCGGGGACCACGCGCATGCGGCGGGTGCCGAGCCAGAAGATCACGACCACGGCGATCGTCGCGAGGAACTGGATCAGGTGGATCCGAGTGATCGGAACGCCTGCCAGGCTGAAGAGGATCTCCGGGAAGAACTCGTCAATCGAGGGGCCGTGGAACTCGGGCGGAGCGTCCGCGGCAATGGGGGCGATCAGGGTCGCAGCATGAGTAAACAGCGCTGGCTCCAGCTTCGGGGCACCGGTGTAAAACCGTTGCGACGATGGTCGATGAGCGTCACTCCGCAAGTCCTCGCAGAGCGAGTGGGCGGGCGCTCGTTCAGCCTATCAAACTTGTGAGGTCGCTGAATCCGCGCGGGCGCCGGGTCAGCGGGTCTCGGGGTGCCCGTCGGTCCGGTCACCGGCATCGGGGTCGGTCGGCAGCTCCACATCGCTCACGTGCGGCACGCGCATCCGCAGCATCACCACGACGTCGATCGCGAGCGAGGCGAGCACGCTCACGACGAGCGCGACGAAGAAGACGGCGGGCTCGATCCAGGGCTGTCCGCGCAGGATGAAGAGGATGGCGATGAACACCACGAACTTCAGGATCCAGCCGCCCATCACGATCCCGAAGAAGATCGGCACGTAGAGCTCATTGCCGTACCACCGGTTGGCGATCAGGATGCTCGCGCCGGTGATGCCGAGGAAGACCGCCGCGACGAGCACGCCCGCGAGCGCGCTCCAGAGGCCGGTCGTGCCGGCGACGAGGAAGCCCACGACGGCGCCGACGACCGCGAGCACCGCGGTCACCGTCCCGGACCACACCAGGACGGTACGCAGGATCGGGGTGCTGGATACGGGACTGGAGCTCATCGGGCGTCCTCCGGTGCGGGCGCAGGATCAGGCTGCGGGTGGGGTGATGCCGGCGCGACCGTCGCGCGGGCGGCCGTCGCGCGGGCGGCGCGGCGGTACGAGGGCAGGAAGGTGACGACGAGGCAGGCGGCGATGCCGACCACGCCGTACAGCACGCCGAAGAGGTAGTCCCCCGGCCACTCCAGCGTGGTGCCGATGTACATCAGCAGCACCGAGAGGCTCACGAGCGCCGTCCATGCGTAGAAGATGAGGACGGCGTCGCGGTCGGTGTGCCCCATGTCGAGCATGCGGTGATGAAGATGTTTGCGATCGGGCGAGAACGGGGACTTGCCCCGGCTCATCCGCCGCACGACGGCCAGCCCGAAGTCCAGCAACGGCAGCAGGACCACCACGACCGGCAGCAGGATGGGGATGAACGCACCGAGCAGCTGCGACCGGCCGAAGGCGTCGTTGTCGGCGATCATCGCGGGGTCGAAGTTGCCGGTGATCGAGATCGCCGAGCAGGCCATCAGCAGCCCCAGCATGAGCGCGCCGGAGTCGCCCATGAACAGTCGGGCCGGACTCCAGTTGAGCGGCAGGAAGCCGATGCACGCGCCGATGAGCACCGCCGCGATGAGGGACGACAGCGTGAAGTAGGTGCTCGAGCCGATGTCGCGGAAGACCATGTAGGAGTATGCGAAGAACACCACGTTGGCGATCAGGCACACGCCCGCGACGAGGCCGTCGAGCCCGTCGATGAAGTTCACGGCGTTCATCACGACGACGATCGAGAACACGGTGAGCGTGAAGCTCGCCCAGCTGGAGAAGATCGTCATGCCGCCGAGCGGCAGCGTGTAGATCTGCAGCTGGCCGAACCACGCGATCACCCCTGCGGCGAGGAACTGCGCGCCGAGCTTGATCATCCAGTCGAGGTCCCAGAGATCGTCGAGCACACCGACGACCACGATGAGCGCCGTGGCTCCCAGCAGGGCGTACATCTGCTGGGGATGCGCCCACACGATGGCGAAGTACGGATGCTGCGACGACACCGCGAACGCCGCCAGCACGCCGAGGAACATCGCGATGCCGCCGAGGCGGGGTGTCGGCGTCTTGTGGACATCCCGCTCGCGGATGCCGGGATACAGCTTGTATCGGAGGCTGACGCGCCACACCGCCCACGAGAGGACGAAGGTGACCGCCGCCGTGAGGAGGATCGTGAAGACGTACTGCTTCACGAGCGGCCCGGCTCCGGCGCCTCGGGCGCGGGGGCCGGTTCGGGTGCGGCATCCGTCCCCCCGCCGTCACCGGTCTCGTCCGACGGCCCGGAGACGCCGGAATCGTCCGGCTCTGCCCCCGGCTCGGGAGCGGACGAACGCTCGGGATCGGGCCACGCACCGGAGTCCGAGGCGGCGTCGGCCTCGGAGCCGGCGTCGGGCTCGAGGAGGTCTCCGAGCACGTCGCGCAGCTGCGCGCGGCTCACGGCACCCTCCCGGAGCACCCGCACCTGCGGCTCCGTGCCGCCGATGAGGCTCGTCGCGTCGATGATCGTCGACGGGACGCCGGTCTTCGAGGGCCCGTCGCCGAGGTACACGGCGACGCTGTCCTTCAGCATCCCCTGCGCATCCTCCGCGGTGATGCCGGCGGGCTGTCCGGTGAGGTTCGCGCTCGAGACGGCGAGCGGGCCGGTCTCCTCCAGGAGCTCGAGCGCGAGGCGGTGAGCGGGCATGCGCACCGCCACCGTGCCGCGCGTCTCACCGAGGTCCCACGAGAGCGACGGCTGCGCGGGCAGCACGATGGTGAGACCGCCCGGCCAGAACTCCTCGATGAGGCGCTCGATCGGTTCGGGAACCTCGGCGACGAGCGCGCGCAGCGTCGTGACCCCGGCGACCAGCACCGGCGGCGGCGACTGACGCCCGCGGCCCTTCGCCGCGAGCAGGCGTGCGACGGCCTGGTGGTCGAAGGCGTCGGCGGCCACGCCGTAGACGGTGTCGGTGGGCAGGACGACGAGCTCGCCCCGGGCGATGGCCTGGCGGGCCTGGCGCATGCCGGTGAGCAGCTGCGCCTCGTCACGGCAGTCGAAGATGGGGGACATGTCGCCCGACAGTCTAATTGCGCGTGCCGCGCGAACGTTGCGAGACGGGAAGGGGCTCAGGGATGCAGCGCCGTCGTGGCGCGGTCGCGCATCGTGAGGTCGGGGTGCGTCGCCGTCGCGCGCCAGCCGTCGGCCGCGAGGATCCCGCGGATCGCCTCCCCCTGCCACTCACCGTGCTCGATCACGATGGTGCCGCCGGGATGCGCCAGGCGGAGGCCCACGCGGCTGAGCACGCGTACGACGTCGAGGCCGTCCTCTCCCCCGTAGAGCGCAGCCGGAGGATCGAACAGCCGCACCTCCGGATCACGCGGGATCGCGGCATCCGGAACATACGGCGGGTTGGATGCCACCACCGACACGGTCCCGTCCAGCTCGGGGAACGCGCGGGCGAGGTCGATGAACGCGAGGGTCGCGTTGTCGGCGCCGACATGTGCGAAGTTCTCCTTCGTCCAGACGTAGGCGTCGACCGAGTTCTCGGCGGCGAACACCCGCGCATGCGGCACCTCGGTCGCCATCGCGAGGGCGATCGCGCCGCTGCCGGTGCCGAGATCCACCGCGATGGGAGAAGCGGATGCCGCGGCCCGCAGCGCGTCGATCGCCAGCTGCGCGACCATCTCGGTCTCCGGGCGCGGCACGAAGACGCCGGGCCCCACGCGCAGCTCGAGGTGGCGGAACGGCGCGGTCCCGATGATGTGCTGGAGCGGCTCGCGCGTGGCTCGACGCGCGACCAGCTCGTCGAGCCGGCGCTCATCCGCCGCGGCGATCGCGTCGCCCCGGAAAGCCGCGGCCTGCACTCCCCCGCGACCGAGGTCGAGGACGAAGGCGGCCAGCAGCTCGGCGTCGACGGCGGGGTCGGTGATGCCGACGGCCGCCAGGCGCGCGGTCGCGCGCGAGAGCGCGTCGGAGAGGGAGGGGGAATCGTCGGGAGAAGCCATGACCGCATCCACTTTAGGCCCGGCTTCCGGTGCTCCCGGCCTACCGGACGCTCTCGCCACGGCGACGGGGCGCGTGCTCGCCTCCCGGCCGGGGCGCAAGGGTACCCGGGCGCGACCAGGCTTTCGTCACAGAAGGACTCACACGAAAACCCGCCCCCTAGGCTGTTGCTCGACCAGCCGTGAACCCGCGAAAGGCCCCGACATGACCGGCATCCATCCCGATATCACCTCCGCCTTCGGCAACACGCCGCTCGTGCGCCTGAACCGCGTCGCGGAGGGGGTCGGCGGGACACTACTGGCGAAGCTCGAGTTCTACAACCCGGCCTCCAGCGTGAAGGACCGCCTCGGCATCGCCATCGTCGACGCCGCCGAGGCATCCGGCCAGCTGCAGCCCGGCGGAACGATCGTCGAGGCCACCAGCGGCAACACCGGCATCGCGCTCGCGATGGTCGGCGCCGCCCGCGGCTACCGCGTCGTGCTCGCGATGCCCTCCTCGATGTCGATCGAGCGCCGGCTGCTCCTCAAGGGCTACGGCGCGGAGCTCGTGCTGACCGACCCCGCCGGCGGCATGAAGGGCGCCGTCGCGAAGGCGGAGGAGCTCGTCGCCGAGATCCCGGGCGCGGTGCTCGCGCGTCAGTTCGAGAACGAGGCGAACCCCGCGATCCACCGCAAGACCACCGCCGAGGAGATCCTCCGCGACACCGACGGCCAGGTCGATTACTTCGTCGCCGGCATCGGCACGGGCGGCACGATCACCGGTGTCGGGCAGGTGCTCAAGGAGCGCGTGCCGGGAGCCAAGGTCATCGCCGTCGAGCCGGCCGACTCGCCGCTGCTCACGAAGGGCACGCCGGGACCGCACAAGATCCAGGGCATCGGTCCGAACTTCGTTCCCGAGATCCTCGACCAGAGCGTGATCGACGAGGTCATCGACGTCGAGTTCCCCGACGCCATCTCCACCGCGCGCGCGGTGGGCGAGAAGGACGGCATCCTCGTCGGCATCTCGTCGGGCGCCGCCATCTGGGCGGCTCTTCAGGTCGCTGCCCGTCCCGAGGCGGAGGGCAAGAACATCGTCGTCATCATCCCGTCGTTCGGCGAGCGCTACCTGTCGACCGCGCTGTTCGAGGATCTGCGCGAGGATTGACACCTGACGACGGCGCGCCGGTCCCCGACCCGTTCGGGCGCCGGCGCGCCGTCGCCGTCTTCCCGCGCCCCCGAACCGAGGAGCACCACGTGCCCGGCATCCATCCCGACATCACCACCGCATTCGGCGAGACCCCGCTGGTGCGCCTCAACGCCCTCACCGAGGGCCTCGGCGCGGAGGTGCTCGCCAAGCTGGAGTTCTACAACCCCGGATCGTCGGTCAAGGACCGTCTGGGCTACGCCCTCGTCGAGGCCGCCGAGGCGGCCGGCGAGCTGCAGCCCGGCGGCACGATCGTCGAGTCCACCAGCGGCAACACCGGCATCGCGCTCGCGCTCATCGGTGCGGCCCGCGGCTACAAGGTCATCCTCACGATGCCCGCCTCCATGTCGAAGGAGCGGCGCACCCTCCTGAAGGCCTTCGGCGCCGAGCTGGTCCTCACCGACCCGTACAAGGGCATGACGGAAGCCGTCGACGCCGCCAAGCGCATCGTCGACGAGACGCCGGGAGCGATCCTCGCCCGACAGTTCGAGCACGAGGCGAACGCCGCGATCCACCGCAGCACCACGGCCGAGGAGATCTGGCGCGACACCGACGGCCGCGTCGACTGGTTCGTCGCGGGCTCGGGCACCGGAGGGACCATCACCGGGGTCGGTCAGGTGCTCAAGGAGCGCAACCCCGCCGCGAAGATCGTCCTCGTCGAGCCGAAGGACTCCCCCGTGCTCACCGAGGGCCGCGCCGGCGGCCACCGCATCCAGGGCATCGGCCCGAACTTCGTGCCCGACGTGCTCGACCGCTCCGTCGTCGACGAGATCTTCGACGTCGAGTTCGACGACGCGATCCGGGTCGCTCGCGAGCTCGCCACCCGCGAGGGCATCCTCGCCGGGATGTCGGCGGGCGCCGCCGTCTGGGCGGCGCTGCAGATCGCGGCGCGCCCCGAGGCAGCCGGCCAGCGCATCGTGGTGATCGTGCCCGACTCGGGCGAGCACTACCTCTCGACCGCACTGTATGCGCACCTGCGCGACCCCGAGGAGGAGTCGAAATGACCGACGAGCGCATCGGATTCTTCGCGCGCGTGCGCGAGGACGTCGCGGCGGCGAAGCTGCGCGACCCCGCGGCGCGCGGCGGCCTCGAGATCGCCGTGCTGTACCCCGGCCTGCACGCCATCTGGGCCCACCGCGTGTGGCACGCGCTCTGGACGCGCGACGTGCGGTTCATCGCCCGGGCGGGGTCGCAGGTCACACGCTGGCTCACCGGCATCGAGATCCACCCCGGCGCCACCATCGGCCGCCGCTTCTTCATCGACCACGGCATGGGCGTGGTGATCGGCGAGACCGCCGAGGTCGGCGACGACGTCATGCTCTACCACGGTGTCACGCTCGGCGGCCGCCAGCGCGAGGGCGGCAAGCGGCACCCCACGATCGAGGACGGGGTCGCGGTCGGCGCGGGCGCGAAGATCCTCGGGCCGATCACGATCGGTGCGGGATCGGTCGTCGGCGCGAACGCCGTCGTCACGAAGGACGCACCCGCCGACTCCGTGCTGGTCGGGGTGCCCGCCAAGCCCCGCGCGCGCCGCACCGGCGACGACACGCGCGCCCTGCTGACGACGCCCGAGTACCACATCTGACCGCGGGTGCGGAGAGCGGATGCCGCGCCAGGCGCCGTGCGTCACGCAGCGGTGCGGCGGTGGATCGCCGCGGCGGCCGTGCGTGAGGGCGCATCGAGCTTGCGCAGGATCGCCGACACATGCACCGAGACCGTCTTGGAGCTGATGTACAGGCGCTCCGCGATCTGACCGTTGCTCAGCCCCTCGGCGACGAGCTCCAGCACCTGCTCCTCCCGGGCGGTGAGCACGGAGCGCGACGCGTCGCCGGTGAGGCCGGCATCCGTCATCACGTGCTGGGCGCGGGCGGTCAGCCCGTCCGCGCCGAGCCGGTCGGCGTAGGCGACGGCCGCTGCCAGGACGTCACGCGCGGCGGTGCGCTCGCCGGCGGCAAGGAGCTCCTCGCCGTGCCGCACCTGCGCATAGGCACGGATGTAGGCGGGGCCGACGGCGTCGACCGCAGACGCCCACGACGCCTCGCCGAGCTCCGCAGCGAAGACTGACGCCCACAGCGGAGCGACCGGCCAGTCCGAGAAGGACGCCAGCACCGCGCGGTACGGCTCGATGTCGGCATCCTCGCCGTTCTCGCGCAGCATCGCGACCGCACGCGCCGCCACAGCCGTCAGCGGCAGCGCGAGCACCCCGCCCGCGCGGGTCTGCCATGCCGCGCGGGCGTGCGACAGCGCCCCGTGGGCGTCGCCGCGGGCGAGCGCCAGCTCTCCCAGGTCGTAGGCCATGCCGAACCGGGTCTGGAACTCGTAGGCGCCGAACATGTCGAGTTCGCGGCGGGCGGCATCCAGAGCCGCCTCTGCGCCGTCGATGCGCCCACGCCAGATGGCCAGGCACACCAGCCGCTCACGCAGGAACGCCGAGTAGAGGCCGGGCTCGATCATCGGGAGAAGTCCACCCAGCTCTTCGGCCTCGCGCAGGCGGCCGGCGTAGATGTGCGCCTCGATCATGTTGGCCTGGATCATCACGAGCGGGCCGAGATCCGCGACGTGGGTGCGCCCGTACTCCTGCCCCTCGCGGGCCACCGCCACGGCGTCCTCATAGCGGCCGAGCAGCATCAGGGCGTTGGAGTAGTTGATGAAGTAGCGCATCATGGCGCGGACGAAGCCGTCCGCGCGCGCTCGGGCCTCTTCGAACAGCGCGAGACCGCCGGCGTCACCCGTGGTGGTCCGGCAGGTCGCCGCGATGAGCAGCGCCTGTACGAGGATCTCGGCGGCCCCCTGGTCTCCCGCTGCCGCGGCTGCCTGAGCGGTCGCGCCGGCGCGCGCCGCGACCTCGGTGCCGACGCCCTGGCGCCCGTTCATCATGTGCGCACGGGCTGAGCTGAGCAGGAGTCCGGCGCGCTGCACGTCGTGCCGCGGATCGTCGCCGAGGATCGCGAGTGCCTGGTCGAGGGTCTCCACCCCGTCCGACACGCCGGCCTGGAATTCGATGGTGGCCAGATCGCCGAGCATCTGCGCGCGCCCGACGACGTCCTCCGCGGGCCAGAGCGCGACGGCCTCCCGGGCGAACGCGAGTGCCCGATCGTTCCGGTTGGCGGCGAGGAGCGCCGCAGAGGTCCGTCGCAGCACCTCGACGCGCGCCATCCCGCTGACCGCCTCCGGTTCGGCCACCGCGTCCCACAGCTCCATGGCCCGCTCCCCCGCCTCTGCCGCGGTCGACCACGCCGACGCTGCGCTCGCGGCGTGCTGCGCCACGACGGCGGCCGACAGCGCCCGATCGGGGACGTGGGCGGCCCGCCAGTGGTGGGCGATGTCGGCCAGGACGCGCGTGGTGGGCTCGGCGGCCTCCAAGGCCACCGCATAGGCGGTGTGCAGCCGCGTGCGCTCGGTGGGAAGGAGTTCGGCGTACACCGCCTCCTGCATGAGGGCGTGGCGGAACGCGTAGGCGTCGCCTCGGACCACGACGACCTGCGCATCGACGGCACAGCGGACCGCGGATTCCAGCGCGGAGTCGTCGCCCCCGAAGACGGCGCGCAGCACGGGGTCGGGCACCTCGACCCCGCCGGTCGCCAGCACACGCGTGAAACGCCCCGCCTCGGCATCCAGCCGCTCATAGCGCAGCAGCAGCACATCACGCAGCGATACGGGCAGGCGCTCGTCCGAGAAGCTCGCCAGCTCCTCGACGTAGAAGGGGATGCCGTCGCTGCGGGCGGCGATGTCATGGAGCACATCGGCCGGGAGCGTGTCGCCGTGCACCGCCGTGGCGAGTGCGCCGACCTCGGCCGGGCTGAGGCGCGCGAGAGGGCGATGCGTCAGCAGCCGCGCGCGGTCCAGTTCGGCCAGGACGGGACGCAGCGGATGGCGCCGGCCGACGTCGTCGGTGCGATACGACAGCAGCACGAACAGCGGAAGCGCGGCAGCGCGTCGCACCAGCCGGGCGGCGATCTCGCATGTGGTGCTGTCGGACCAGTGCAGGTCTTCGATGATGACGACGAGACGGTGCGTGCGCGCGAGCTGCGAGAACAGCTCCACGACGACGTCGGCGAGCCGCTCGGCGAGCCGTTCGGCATCTGCGGGCGCCTCGGCCAGCGAGGGAACGAGCACGCCGAGCGCGTCGGCGGCGGGGCCGGCCGCCTCGCGCACGGCATCCGCTCCCAGCGCATCGACGAGATCACGCAGCAGGTCGGTGATGGCGGTCAGCGGCGCCGGACCCGAGCCGGAGTCGACGGACGCGCCGCGGACCACGATGACGCCGTCGTCGAGCGACTCCGTGAAGTCGCGCAGCAGGCGTGTCTTTCCCATCCCGGCATCGCCCGACACGACGACGGCTCGCCCGTGCTGGTCCACGGCGGCGATCTCCGCGCGCAGCGCATCGAGATCCGCTTGGCGACCGACGAGAGGAACACGGCCGATCTGCATGACGCCCATCATCCCATCCACCGGACGACGGAGGAGTCGTCAGCTGCGACGGTCCTGCACCTTGTTCTTGATGAACAGGGGCGGCAGCAGCCACGTCGCGAGCGCCGTCACCAGCCAGACGATCAGCGTCCCGATGATCCATGCCACCGGGCCGTTGATGCCGATGCCCGCTGCCGGAATCAGCACCGCGATCAGAAGTGCGACGAACGTCGAGAGCAGGCCGATGCCCCCGACGAGCGCGTTGGCGTGGCGCCGGGTGATCTTCAGCAGCCAGGGCGCCAGGATGCTCTGCAGCACGGCGAAGATCACGACCGCGAGGAGGATGCCCCACCAGTCGTCCCAGTGGAGGGTGAACCCCGGGAGGATCAGATCGGCGACGATGAGGCCGAGCGCCGCCGACACGAGGAAGATCAGGGCGCGGATGAGGAACGTGAGCACGCCCTCACCCTAGCCCCGCGGCATCCCTCCCCCGCCGCATCCCTGCACCCGGATCGCCGTCCGTGTTCGAGCGCGTTCGCCGGGGTCGGACCTCGGGTCAGGCGTCGCCGCCGAGGGCGGCCAGGCGCGCCTCCTCGTCGGCGGCGATCGCCGACTCGATGATCGGCTCGAGCGCGCCGTCCATGACCTGGTCGAGGTTGTACGCCTTGTAGCCGGTGCGGTGGTCGGCGATGCGGTTCTCGGGGAAGTTGTAGGTGCGGATGCGCTCGGAGCGGTCCATGCCGCGGATCTGCGAGCGACGGGCGTCGGATGCCGCCGCGTCGAGCTCCTCCTGCTGCTTGGCGAGCAGGCGTGCGCGCAGCACGCGCATGCCCGCCTCGCGGTTCTGCAGCTGCGACTTCTCGTTCTGCATCGACACCACGATCCCGCTCGGCACGTGCGTGATGCGCACCGCAGAGTCGGTCGTGTTGACCGACTGACCGCCCGGACCCGACGAGCGGAACACGTCGATCTTGAGGTCGTTCGGGTCGATGTGGATCTCTTCGGGCTCGTCGACCTCGGGGAACACCAGCACCCCGGTGGTCGACGTGTGGATCCGCCCCTGCGACTCGGTCGCCGGCACGCGCTGCACGCGGTGCACGCCACCCTCATACTTCAGGTGTGCCCAGACGCCCTGCGCAGGGTCGGACGAGGAGCCCTTGATGGCGACCTGGACGTCCTTGTAGCCGCCCAGGTCGGACTCGTTGCGCTCGAGGAGCTCGGTCTTCCAGCCCTTCGACGCGGCGTACTGCAGGTACATGCGCAGCAGATCGGCGGCGAACAGCGCCGACTCGGCGCCGCCCTCCCCCTGCTTGATCTCCATGATGACGTCGCGCGCGTCGTCGGGGTCGCGCGGGATCAGCAGCCGGCGCAGCCGCTCCTGCGTCTCGGCGAGCCGTGCCTCGAGAGCAGGAACCTCTTCGGCGAACGCCTCGTCGTCACGGGCGAGCTCGCGGGCCGCATCCAGATCATCGGATGCCGCCAGCCAGTCCTCGTGCGCCTTCACGATGCGCGACAGCTCGGCGTAGCGCCGGTTGACGCGCTTGGCGCGCGCGGCATCGGCGTGCACCGCGGGGTCGGAGAGCTCCTCCTGCACCGCGCGGTGCTCGTCGATCAGCGCCCGCACGGAATCGAACATCGCGGGTTCGCCCATCGGGGATCAGCGGATGCTGTTGTCGTCCGCGTGGCTGCGTCCGCCGCTGTGACCGGTGGTCGGAGCCGGGATCGACTTCTGCATCTGCACGAGGAACTCGACGTTGGACGACGTCTCCTTGAGCTTGCCGAGCACGACCTCGAGCGCCTGCTGCGGGTCGAGGCCCGCGAGAGCGCGACGCAGCTTCCACGTGATCTTGACCTCGTCGGCAGAGAGCAGCATCTCCTCGCGGCGGGTGCTCGACGCGTTCACGTCGACCGCCGGGAAGATGCGCTTGTCGGCGAGCTGGCGCGACAGGCGCAGCTCGCTGTTGCCGGTGCCCTTGAACTCCTCGAAGATGACGTCGTCCATCTTGGAGCCGGTCTCGACGAGCGCGGTGGCGAGGATCGTGAGCGATCCGCCGTTCTCGATGTTGCGCGCAGCGCCGAAGAAGCGCTTGGGCGGGTACAGCGCCGACGCGTCGACGCCACCGGTGAGCACACGGCCCGAGGTGGGCGCCGAGATGTTGTAGGCACGGCCCAGACGCGTGATCGAGTCGAGCAGCACGACCACGTCGCGACCGAGTTCGACGAGGCGCTTGGCGCGCTCGATCGCGAGCTCGGCGACCGTGGTGTGGTCCTCGGCGGGACGGTCGAAGGTCGACGCGATGACCTCGCCCTTGACCGTGCGCTGCATGTCGGTGACCTCTTCGGGCCGCTCGTCGACCAGCACGACCATGAGGTGGACCTCGGGGTTGTTGGTCGAGATCGCGTTGGCGATCTGCTGCAGCACGATGGTCTTGCCCGCCTTGGGCGGTGCGACGATGAGACCGCGCTGGCCCTTGCCGATCGGGGCGACGAGGTCGATGATGCGCTGCGTCAGCTTCTCGGGACCGGTCTCGAGGCGCAGACGCTCCTGCGGGTACAGCGGCGTCAGCTTGCCGAATTCCACGCGGGTCGCGGCGTCGTCGACCGACAGGCCGTTGACCGCGTCGACCTTGACGAGCGCGTTGTACTTCTGGCGGCTGGACTGCTCGCCCTCGCGCGGCTGCTTGATCGCGCCCACGACGGCGTCGCCCTTGCGCAGGTTGTACTTCTTGACCTGGCCGAGGGAGACGTAGACGTCGCTCGGGCCGGGGAGGTAGCCGGAGGTGCGGACGAACGCGTAGTTGTCGAGCACGTCAAGGATGCCGGCGATCGGGATGAGGACGTCGTCCTCGCCGATCTCGGTGTCGAACTCGTCACCGGTCGCCTGCGTGCCGCGGCGCTTGTTGCGCTGGCGGCCACGGCCGTTGCCCTGCGACTGCTGGTCGTCCTCGAGGGTGTCGCCCTTGGACTCGGCCGCGGGCTGCGCGTTGTGGTTCTGACCGCCCTGGGCGTTCTGCGCCTGCGCGCCCTGACCGCCCTGGTTCTGGGCGTTCTGGTTCTGACCACCCTGAGCGTTCTGGTTCTGACCACCCTGGGTGTTCCGGTTGCGGCTGCGGCTGCGGCTGCGGCTGCGGCTGCGGCCGGACGCCTCGGCGCCGTCGTTCTCGCCCTCTCCGGACTGCTCGGCGGGCTGCTCGGCGCCATCCGTCGACTCGGCCGCGGGGGCCTCCTCAGCGGTCGCAGCCTCTGCAGCCTCTGCGGACCGCGCCTGCGCGCTGCCGCGACCCTGGCGACGCCTCGGGGCGGTCGCGGGGGCTGCCTCGGTGGTCTCGGTCGGCGCGGCATCGGCGGCGGCGTCCGCCTGCGCGCCCTCCGCCTCTGCGACGTCGGCCTGTGCCTGGGCGGGTGCCGCCTCGGCGGGTGCCGCCTCGACCGGAGCCTCCGCGGGAGCCTCGACGGGCTCGGCCGGGGGGACATCCGAGCTCTTGGCCCGGCGCGGCGCCCGCTTGCGGGGTGCCTTCGCGGGTGCCTCGGCCACCGCTTCCGCGACGACCTCAGCGGCCACGGCATCGGCCACCGCCGCTTCGGCGACAGCCTCTTCTGCGACAGCGTCGGCGACGAGCGCCTCGGCGACGGCCTCTTCCGCCACGGCCTCGGCGGCCTCAGCGGCGGCCGGATCGCCGGCACCGTCGGCGACGATCGCCTCGGCGACAGCCTCTTCGGCGACGGCTTCGGCGGCGACCGCCTCGATGACCGCCTCGTCGGCCACGGCGTCAGCCACGATGGCTTCGGCCACAGCCTCTTCGGCGACGGCCTCGATCACGGCGTCGTCTGCCACGGCCTCGGCCGGGGCTTCGATGGTCTCGGCGTTCTCGACAGCCTCGGGCGCTTCCGCGCGCTCGTCGGCCGGAACGTCGGCATGGACCTCGGAGATGGACTCCACGAGTTCTCCCTTGTGAAAAACGAACGATTGTGCACGACTCGCACAGCACTGCGGGTGGCGTCTGCCCGTCTCGATCAGTTGTCACGCCTGTCGAAACACCCGCCGACGGGGTGAGGGACCGCGAGGGTGCTCAGCGGACGTCGGCAGGTCAGAATGCCGTGCGGTGGTTTCGCAGATTTGCGACGGAGGCCAGATTCACGTATTACGTGGAACCCTCCGCGTACTCCCTCACTGTACCACCCTTGAAGTCGACGGCGAGCATGAGCGCCTCCCAGGGAGTGTCGGTCACGGCGGCCGCGAGAGCCGCCGCCTCGAGGCGGCGCCCCGGGCCGTCGGCGAGCACGAGCACGCTCGGACCCGCCCCCGACACGACCGCCGCGAAGCCCTGCGCGCGAAGCGCCCGCACGAGACCGTCGGTCTCGGGCATGGCGCTCGCACGGTAGTTCTGGTGCAGCTTGTCCTCGGTGGCCGCCTGCAGCAGCTCGGGGCTCTGAGTGAGGGCCGCGATGAGCAGTGCGGAGCGAGAGACGTTGAAGACGGCGTCCTCGCGGGGCACCTGTGTGGGCTGCAGGCTTCGCGCGAGCTCGGTCGACATCGTGAACTCGGGCACGAGCACGAGTGGCGACACACCGCGGTGGACAAGCAGCTTCTTGTGCTGGGGTCCGCCGTCGTCGACCCAGGCGATCGTGAGGCCGCCGAACAGCGCGGGCGCGACGTTGTCGGGGTGGCCCTCGAGCTCGGTCGCCAGCCGCAGCAGAGCATCGGGGCCGAGCTCGGCATCGCCCTCGAGCAGCCCCTTGGCCGCCAGGAGGCCCGCCACGACCGCGGCACCCGAGGAGCCGAGTCCGCGCCCGTGCGGGATGACGTTGCGGGCGACGAGGCGCAGCCCCGGCATCCGTCGCCCGGCGGATTCGTACGCGTAGGCGATCGCCCGCACCACCAGGTGCGACGCGTCGCGCGGCACGTCCGCGGCGCCCGCTCCCTCGACCTCGATCTCGAGCTCGCCCTCGGGCAGCGCTGTCACGTCGAGTTCGTCGTAGAGGCTGAGCGCGAGGCCGAGCGTATCGAAGCCCGGCCCGAGGTTCGCGCTCGTCGCCGGAACCCGCACCACGACCCGGCGCCCGGAAGGAGCGCTCGAGCCGGATGAGGGCACGACGGCTGCGGTCACGCGCGCGGTCCCTGGGCCTCGGCAGGCTGGGCGGCGGCGGGCACCAGTTCGAGGACGGATGCCACTTCCGACGTCGTCGCGTCGACCACGGTGGGCTCGACCTCCGAGCCGTCCGCGTTGCGCAGCGCCCAGTGCGGGTCCTTGAGGCCGTGGCCGGTGACCGTCAGCACGACGCGAGCGCCCTGCGGCACGACGCCGGCCTCGACCCGGTCGAGGAGCCCCGCGACGCTGATCGCCGACGCCGGCTCGACGAAGATCCCGACCTCGCCGGCGAGGAGCTTCTGCGCAGCGAGGATGCGGTCGTCGTCGATGGCACCGAAGTAGCCGTCCGTCGCCGCGCGCGCCTCCAGGGCGAGATCCCACGATGCGGGGTTGCCGATGCGGATGGCGCTGGCCACCGTCTCGGGGTTGCGCACGACCTCGCCGCGCACGAGCGGCGCGGAGCCCTCGGCCTGGAACCCGAACATGCGGGGCACGCGGGTGGAGACGCCGGCGTCGGCCTCTTCGCGGTAGCCGCGCGTGTAGGCGGTGTAGTTGCCCGCGTTCCCGACGGGGATGAAGTGGAAGTCGGGCGCGTCGCCCAGCTGCTCGACGACCTCGTAGGCGGCGGTCTTCTGGCCGTCGATCCGGTCGGGATTGACCGAGTTGACCAGGTGCACCGGGTAGTTGTCGGCGAGCTCGCGGGCGATCTCGAGACAGTCGTCGAAGTTGCCGCGGATCTGGATGAGACGGCCGTTGTGCGCGACGGCCTGGCTGAGCTTGCCCATGGCGATCTTGCCCTCGGGGACGAGCACGGCCGCCGTGATGCCGGCATGCGCGGCATAGGCCGCCGCCGAGGCCGACGTGTTGCCGGTCGACGCGCAGATGACGGCCCTGGCGCCGTGATCGATCGCGCGCGAGACGGCGACCGTCATGCCGCGGTCCTTGAACGAGCCCGTCGGGTTCATGCCCTCGAACTTCACCCACACGTCGGTGCCGGTGCGACGCGACAGCGCCGGGGCCGGCAGCAACGGCGTGCCGCCCTCTCCCAGCGTGACCACGGTCGAGGTGTCCGTCACGCCGAGGCGATCTGCGTATTCGCGGAGGACTCCGCGCCAAACATGTGCCATGTCAGTCTCCTTCAGACCCGTCAGTTGCCTTCGACCCGCAGAACCGAGACGACGCGTTCCACCACGCCGCTGGCGGCCAGTCGGTCCACCGTCTCGCTGAGGTCCTGCTCCAACGCCTTGTGCGTGCCGATCACCAGTCGGGCCACGCCGCCCTCGCCGTCGCCCGACTCCACGACAGTCTGCTCGACGGTGGCGATCGAGACCCGCCCGTCGCTGAGGATGCCGGCGACCGTCGCGAGCACTCCGGGCTGGTCGTCGACCTCGAGCGTGATCTGGTAGCGCGTGGTGACACGGCCGACGGGCACGATCGGGAGGTTCGCGAGCGTGGACTCGCCGACGCCCACCCCGCCCGCGATGTGACGGCGCGCCGCCGACACCACGTCGCCGAGGACGGCCGATGCGGTCTGCACGCCGCCGGCGCCTGCACCGTAGAACATCAGGTTGCCGGCGGCCTCGGCCTGCACGAAGACCGCGTTGTTCGCTCCGTGCACGCTGGCGAGCGGGTGCGCGCGGTCGATGAGCGCGGGATAGACCCGCACCGAGATCGATTCTCCGGATGCCTCGGTGAGGCGCTCGCAGACCGCGAGCAGCTTGATGACGTACCCGGCGTGGCGCGCGGCATCCATCATCGAGGAGTCGATGGCGGTGATGCCTTCGCGATGCACCGCCTCGAGCGGGACCGTCGTGTGGAAGGCGAGGCTCGCGAGGATCGCGGCCTTCTGAGCGGCGTCGTAGCCTTCGACGTCGGCGGTCGGGTCCGATTCGGCGTACCCGAGGCGCTGCGCGTCGGCGAGCACGTCGGAGAACTCGGCGCCCTCGGTGTCCATGCGGTCGAGGATGTAGTTCGTCGTGCCGTTGACGATGCCCATGATGCGCTGGACCCGATCGCCCGCGAGCGAGTCGCGGAGCGGGCGGATGATCGGGATGGCGCCGGCGGCTGCGGCCTCGTAGTAGACCTCGGCGCCGACCTGGTCGGCCGCGTCGAAGATCTCGGGACCGTGCGTCGCCAGGAGCGCCTTGTTGGCGGTCACGACGTCGGCACCCGAGTTGATCGCATGCAGCAGATAGCTGCGCGCCGGCTCGATGCCGCCCATGAGCTCGATGACGATGTCGGAGCCGACGATCAGCGAGTCCGCGTCGGTCGTGAAGAGCTCGGACGGCAGATCCACGTCGCGCTTGGCGTCGACGTCGCGCACCGCGATGCCCACCAGCTCGAGCCGCGCTCCTGCCCGGTCGGCGAGCTCGTCGGCGTGCTGGCGCAGCAGCGCGGCGACCTGCGAGCCGACGGCTCCGGCCCCCAGCAGCGCGACGCGGAGTCGGCGGTAGTCGGTCATGCGGTCCCTTCCATCGGTGCGTCCTCGAGAGGACGCCCAGCATCGAACACGGTCGTCGCGAGGCCGGCATCGCGGGCGAGCAGATCGTCGATCGTCTCGCCGCGCACGATGACGCGCGCCTCTCCCCCGCGCAGCGCCACGACGGGCGGGCGCGGGACGTAGTTGTAGTTGTTCGCGAGCGAGAAGCAGTAGGCGCCGGTCGCGGGCACGGCGAGCAGATCGCCGGGTGACACATCGCCGGGCAGGTACTCCGCATCGACCACGATGTCGCCCGACTCGCAGTGCTTTCCGACGACGCGCACGAGAGCGGGGTCGGCGTCGCTCGTACGCGACGCGATGCGCGCCGAGAACTGGGCGCCGTACAGGGCGGGGCGGGCGTTGTCGCTCATGCCGCCGTCGACGCTGACGTACAGACGCGTCAGGCCGTCACCGCTGACGTCGCCGCCGAGAGCGACCGGCTTGGTCGTGCCCACCTCGTACAGGGTCACGCCCGCACGGCCGACGATCGCCCTGCCCGGCTCGAACGCGAGGTTCGGAACCGGGATGCCGCGCACCTCGCACTGCCGCGCCACGGCCTCGGCGATGCCGAACGCGAGCTCCTCGATCGGCGTGGGGTCGTCGACCGACGTGTAGGCGATGCCGAAGCCGCCGCCGAGGTTGAGCACCGGCAGCTCGCTGCCCTGGCGCAGCTCCGCGTGAAGCTCGACGAGACGCGCAGCGGACTCCTCGAAGCCGGCGGTGCCGAAGATCTGCGAGCCGATGTGGCAGTGCAGACCGACGAGCTGGAGACCATCCAGCTCGCGGATGCGGGCCGCGGCGGCCGCGGCATCCGTCAGCGTGAAACCGAACTTCTGGTCCTCGTGGGCCGTCGCGAGGAAGTCGTGCGTCTCGGCGTGCACGCCGCTGTTGACCCGCAGCAGCACCGCCTGCGACGCACCTCGGCGCTGCACGATCGCCGCCAGGCGCTCGATCTCGATGAGGCTGTCGATCACGATGGACCCGACGCCCGCCTCGACGGCGCGCTCGAGCTCGGGCACCGACTTGTTGTTGCCGTGGAAGCCGAGCCTCGCCGGATCGGCGCCGGCCGCGAGCGCGACGGCCAGCTCGCCCCCGGTGCAGACGTCGACCGCGAGTCCCTCTTCGGTCACCCAGCGCACGACCTCGGTGGTCAGCAGCGCCTTGCCGGCGTAGTAGACGCGGGCCTGCACGCCGTGCAGCGCCGCCGCCGCACGGAAGGCGTCCAGCGCACGACGCGCTGTCGCGCGCACCTCGTCCTCATCGATGACGTAGAGCGGCGTTCCGAAGCGTTCGCGGAGCGCTGTCGCGGAGATCCCGCCGAGCTCGAGGACGCCGGCCGCGTCACGCGTGGCCGCCGTCGGCCACACCGCGCGGGCCAGGGCGTTGGCGTCGTCGGGGCGTTCCAGCCATGCGGGAACGACGGAGCGGGTATGCGGGTCGGCGGACACGGTGGACCAATCGGTGGGAGCTTCGACGCGTGGCCGTCCGGGGATGGTGGTACGGCTCTGCCTGCTGGAGGGGTCACGCTCTGGGGGTGATACGGGTCTCCGGCGGTGCTAGAAGTCTAGGGCACACGACTCCGGCCCCTCGTGTCGTGTGACGCCGCGCGGCCGCTCAGGCGCAGGTGCCGTTCTCCTGCAGCGCGGGATCGGTGGCGATCGAGCCGTCCACGTCGAAATCGGCTACCAGGAGGTCGCCCTCCACCTCGACGCCGCTGAGCACCACGCCGGCCGGGAGGTACTGCGCGATGCACACGTTCCAGTCCCGCAGCACGGTGTCGGCGAGCCCGCCGAACTGGTCGCGCAGCGCATCGGCGGTCACCTCCGAGTCGCCGAGCCGCAGCGACGCGGGCGAGAGCACGATCTGGCCCTCGGCCGCGGTGGGCGTGAGGGCGACTCCGATGGGGATGGCCACGCCGAACAGCTGCAGGTTGAGCGACATGGTGACGTGGGGAGCCGCCAGCCCGACGGTGTCGGCGGGGAAGCCCTCGACGGTCGACAGCAGGGTCCGCAGCTGCGACTCGTCGAGCGACACGGTCGCCGTCGCGCCGCTCATCTCGCCGTTGCCCCGCACCGCCACATCGTGGGCCGTCACCGTGACGTCGCCGGTGACGCCGCCGAAGGTGACGTCGTCGGACGCGATCGTGAGGTCGTCGATGCTGCCGCCGATGAGTTGCGGGATCACCGCTCCGGCGACATCGACATCGATCTGCTGGTCGGCCGGCAGCGACAGCTGCGTCCGCACCTGGTCGCGCACCACGCCCGTCACGATCTGACGCGCGATCGCCTCCGCCGCGAACCAGGCGGCGACGGCCAGCACGGCGACGATCGCGAACGCCACGATCCACGGCCACACGCGGCGCCGCGGAGCCGGCGCGGCGGCGGGCACCATCTCGTCGGGAAGGGGTTCCGTCGCCTGCGTGTCGCCGTGAGACATGTCTACATCCGTTCCGGTGCGGTGACGCCGAGCAGGTCGAGCCCGTTGCGCAGAACCTGTCCCGTGGCGTCGTTGAGCCAGAGACGCGTGCGATGGACGGGCTCCACGGGCTCGTCGCCCAGCGGGATCACGCGGCAGTTGTCGTACCAGCGGTGATACAGCCCGGCGAGCTCCTCGAGGTAGCGCGCGACGCGGTGCGGCTCGCGGACCTCGGCTGCGAACCCGACGATGCGCGGGAATTCCTGCAGTGCGCCGAGGAGCGCCGACTCCGTCTCGTGCGTGAGCAGCTCGGGTGCGAACTCCGAGCGGTCGACTCCGGATGCCGCGGCATGGCGCCCCACGTTGTGGGTGCGCGCATGTGCGTACTGCACGTAGAAGACGGGGTTGTCGTTCGTGCGCTTGCGGAGGATCTCGGGATCCAGGGTCAACGGCGAGTCGGCGGGGTAGCGCGCGAGCGAGTACCGCAGCGCATCGGTGCCGATCCAGTCGCGGAGGTCGTCGAGCTCGATGATGTTTCCCGCGCGCTTGGAGAGCCGCGCACCGTTGACCGACACGAGCTGGCCGATGAGCACCTCGATGTCCTTGTCGGGATCGTCACCCGCCGCGCCGGCGAGCGCCTTCAGCCGGTGGACGTAGCCGTGGTGGTCGGCGCCGAGCAGGTAGATCTTGTGCGCGAAGCCGCGGTCGCCCTTGTTGAGGTAGTAGGCCGCGTCCGCGGCGAAGTAGGTGTACTCGCCGTTGGAGCGGCGGATGACCCGGTCCTTGTCGTCGCCGAAGTCGGTGGTGCGCACCCACACGGCGCCGTCCTCGTCGAAGACGTGGCCCTGCTCGCGCAGACGGTCCACGGCCTCGTCCACGAGGCTGGGCTCGCCGCCCGGTCCCTTCGCATGCAGCGTCCGCTCGCTGAAGAAGACGTCGAAGTGGACGTTGAACTTCTCCAGCGACGCCTGCAGATCGCCGAGCTGCAGCTCGTACGCGCGGTCGCGCGCGACCACGAGCTGCTCGTCGGCCGGAAGAGACAGCAGGTCGGGCACCGCGGAGAGGACACGCTGCGCCAGGTCGTCGATGTAGGAGCCGGGGTAGCCGTCCTCGGGGGTCGGCTCGCCCTTCGCGGCCGCCAGCACCGAGTGGCCGAACCGGTCCATCTGCGCACCGGCGTCGTTGACGTAGAACTCCCGGACGAGCGTCGCGCCGCTGGCCAGCAGCAGGCGCGCGAGGGAGTCGCCGAGCGCTGCCCACCGGGTGTGGCCGATGTGCATCGGCCCGGTCGGGTTGGCGCTGACGAACTCGAGGTTGATCGTGTTCCCGCGCTGCGACTCGTTGGTGCCGAACGCCGCGCCGGCATCGACGATGGTTTTCGCGAGCACACCGGCGGCCGCGGCATCCAATCGGATGTTGATGAAGCCGGGTCCCGCGACCTCCACACCGGCGACGCCGTCGACCGCGGCCAGGCCGGCAGCGATGTCGGCTGCGAACTCGCGGGGGTTGGCACCGACGGCCTTCGCCAGCTTGAGTGCCGCATTGGAGGACCAGTCGCCGTGGTCACGGTTCTTGGGCCGCTCGAGCGGCAGGTCGGCGGGGGTGAGCCCATCGGCCGCACCGGGTCGTCGGGCCTCGGCGAGCGGGGCGACGACGGCGAGCAGGGCGACGGAGAGGGCTTCGGGATTCATAACCGCACCAGTCTATTCGCCGGGTCCCGAACGTTCTGTCGCGAGCGGCCGGCCCGCGTCGGCCGGTCCACGATCACGGCTGACCGGTCGTCAGGAGATCTGCACCAGCGCCGCGAAGTCGTCGAGAGCCGGATCGGTCCAGACGCCCGCTCCGCTCGCCGGCGAGCCGAACTCGGCCGCCTGATCGACCGGGAGGGCTGCCGGGACGTCGAGGGGCGCCGCGTCGGGGACCGCCCACGCGTCGACATGCAGGCGAGTGAGGCCGACATAGCCGCCGTGGTAGCTGAGGAAGGCGCAGTCCGCGGCATCCCGACCCGTCGCGATGCGCACGAGCGACCGCCGGTTCGCCAGCCGCGTGGCGTCGATGACGTACCAGGCGCCGTCGAGGT
Source organism: Microbacterium sp. ZW T2_14 (assembly GCF_044987405.1). NCBI lineage: Bacteria > Bacillati > Actinomycetota > Actinomycetes > Micrococcales > Microbacteriaceae > Microbacterium > Microbacterium sp. ZW T2_14. The sequence goes on from NZ_JBJDRK010000025.1 coordinate 22,997, forward strand.
ACGCCTCGGCCACGGCGTGGAAGTCCATGGGTCGCAGGCCCGGCGCGTAGCAGGCGGCGTAGCGCGCGGGCATGTCCATCGCTCGCAGCAGGGCGATCACGACATGAGCGTAATCGCGGCACACGCCCTGCCCGGTCATCAGGGTCGTCACGGCGCTGTCGGTGCCCTGGCTGAGGCCGGGGGTGTACGTCGTGCTCGTCGAGACGAACTCCGACACCGCGGCGATGAGGTCGTGGCCGGAGAGGCCCTTGAACTGCCGGCGGGCCTGCTGGAACACCTCGTCGGACTGCGCGTAGCGGCTCGGGCGGAGGTAGGTGATGGCCTCGAGGTCGCTCGTGCGGCTCGTCGACGCCTGCCCGTCGACCGTGGCCTCGTAGCGGATCTCGAGGCGGCCGGGCTCGCCCGTGAGGCGATGCAGCCGGCTCCCCGACTGGTCGACGATCTCGGTCGGCGTGTACACACGATCGCCCTGGATGAACGTCAGCTGCTCGTTCGAGATCGGCACCGCCTGGGCAGCCGCGATCTGGAAGATGAGGTCGACGGATGCCCCCAGTTCGAGGTCCATCTCAGCGGTCACGACGCGTTGCACCGAAGTATCCTCGCACGCCGGGAAGGCTGCCTGGCACGGAGTTCCACAGGCCCGGCGGCAGGCGGCCGACCATGGCGCGGAACCTCAGGATCCTCCCTGGGGTTTCCCCTGTTCACGGCCCGAGTTCGGTGTTCCCCGAACCATGACTTACCCTCTTCTCATGCACGCGCCCGGCCGCACTCGCGCACGGCGGCTGTGGCTCCCCCTGCTGGGCGCTGCGCTGGCCGTCGCTGCGGTGTGCGCCGTGGCGGTCCTGCGACCCTGGGGCGCACCCGAGCCGGTGGCCCCCGTGGCCGTCGCGGAAGGGGATGCCGCGGTCGCGGCATCCGCTCCGCCCGCCCCTCTCGTGCTCGAAGAGGACGCGCGCGTCCTGGTGTTCGGCGACTCGTGGGTCTACGGATCGGCGGCGACGGTGCCGACGCTGGGCTTCGCGTACCTGCTCGCCGACGAGCTCGGCGTCGAGACCGTCGTGAACGGGGTGCGCGGCAGCGGATACCTGAAGCCGGGTCTCGACGGGCCGGCCTACGGCGAGCGCATCGCCGCCCTCGACCCCGCACTCGACCCCGACCTCATCATCGTCGAAGGCTCGATCAACGACCGCAAGCTGTACCCGACCGGGTACCGGGATGCCGTGACCGCCGCGTGGGACGCGCTTCAGGCCCGCTACCCCGACGCCGCGATCGTCGTCCTCGGCCCCTCACCGCAGGTGCTGCCGGTCGAGAGCGCGACGCGCGACATCGATGCGGAGCTCAGCGAGCTCGCCGCCGCGCGCGGCTGGTGGTACATCTCGCCGATCGGCGAGGACTGGATCACCACCACCAACTACCTCGACGTCATCGACACCGGGCCGATCGGGCGCGACCATCCGTCGACGGCCGGCCATGCGTACCTCGCCGGGCGAGTCGCCGACGCGATCGAGCGCATGGAGCAGCAGGCCGCGGTCGTGGCCGACGCCCCGCACGACGGCGAGACCGTCGCGCCCTGACTCGCGGCTCGCCCGAGTTGCTGCCCGACAAACAAAGAATCCCAGGCGAACCTGGGATTCTTTCTGTTGTGCCCCCGACAGGAATCGAACCTGCGACCTTTGGTACCGGAAACCAACGCTCTATCCCCTGAGCTACGGAGGCGTACCGATCGAGACTATCATCCCGTTCGCGCCGCCCTTTCACGGTGGCCACGGCCCGCAGGCGGCATCGGACCGCTCGACGCCGCAACCGCAGGCGTCCCCGGCGCGGCCGGCTTGTGCATCGGGAGACGGCTGTCAAGGGCTGGCCGCCACGGTGTACCCCGCGCCAGGATCGGAGGTGTATCTGAACGGCGTCCGCTCCCCAGCCGCACCTCCCCGATTCGTTCGCCGGCAGTCTCAGAACGGAGACGCACGATGGGCAAACTGACCTACGAAGGTACGGTGAAGGTCGATTTCGACGACCGTACACTCGCCCACCTGCAGCTGGTGATCGGCACCAAGCTGCGGCGCGGCGAGCCTTTCCATTTCACGTGGCGCGACGACGTCAGCATCGGCGACGGCCGCACCACCATCTGGGTGCACCCCCGCTGCGCGCTCGTCTACAAGTTCTACGGCAGCCGCACCCCCCAGCTGAATCCGGCCTGGATCGACGCCCTCGCGCACACGGCGAACTCGCCGTCCGGACTGTATCTCGTTCCCGAGCCCGCCCCGCCCGCGCCGGCGACCGCGGACGCCGCGGCGCAGGAGGACCTCATCGGCTGAACGGGGATACGCCACCCCCGAGGCCTTGTCAAGGCGATGGCCGTCGAGCCGCACGCAGTGCGACGGTGTACCCCGCGGACGGGAGCGCTCATGAAGCGGATCGACATTTACTACGGCGGGGACCACTACAGCGTCGGAGGACGCCGTCTCGAGGATCTCCGTGCGGAGGTCGAGGCGGGACTGGAAGGCGGCATTTACTGGCTGGAGGTCAACGACGGCGAAGGACAGATGCGGGCCGCGCACCTGCTGCTGTCGCCGGGTGTTGCGCTGGCGGTGGTGCCGGTGCCCGACGAGGACCCGGGTTCCGCGCCGGACCAGGACTGGTCGGAGGGCATAGCGCGGGCCAGCGGCTGAAGGAGCCCACGCCGACGCAGCCCCGAGGGCGCCTCAGGCCTCGCGCTGCGACCCCTGGCGCCTGGCCGGCTCCGCTTCGTCCGGAAGGCTGGCCGTCACGATGACCACCACGTCCTGGACCTTCCAGTCCAGCCGCGCCACGGAGGAGCGCACGTCTTCGATGTCGTCCAGTCGCACGTCGTCGCGGGTCGGCACGACGAAGACCTCCACGTGGAACACCTGGCCCATGTCGCGCATGCGCACGGCACTCTCGCGCACCCAGGGGAACTCCTCCACCCGGTTCGCGATGCGCGCGATCAGGGGGTGCGGTCGGGCATCGTCCTCCGTGCGCGCGCGCTGATCGATGAGATCGCGCACCGCCGCGCGCGAGTTGCGCCAGCCGTCCCAGAGGATGCCGAGCGAGATGAACAGTGCGGCCGCGCCGTCCAGCCACCACAGGCCGATGCCGACGCCGAGCACCCCCACGATCGAGGCCACTGTGGAGGTCCAGTCGGCCTTGGCCATGTCGGCATCCGCATACAGCACCTTGTTGTGCAGCTTCGGCGCGAGCTTCGCTTTCGCGTTCCCGTAGAAGAACGGTCCGATCACGATCACGCTCATCACCGCGACCATGAACCAGCCGAGCCAGATCGTCTGCCCGAAGATGTACACCGTGCCGATGGAGGGGTGCTCGCCGGCCACCAGGCCGCTGATCGCCTCGTACGCGAGGTCGCCGCCGACCGCGAGCAGTGCGACCCCGGCCACCAGGTGCCCGACTCCCATCACGCGGTGCAGGCCGAAGGGGAAGGCGCGCGTCGGGCGACGCCGGATGAACAGGAGCGCGACGAGGAAGGAGATCTGCGGGATCAGCGAGAGCATGTCCTCGATCCACGCGGTCTTCATCGCCTGAGAGCCGCCGACCACGAGCGCGATCACACCGATCGTCACCACCGTGTAGCCGATGGTGAACCATTCCCACCGGATGGCGCTGCGGAGCGCGTTCTGCTGCTCCGGAGGCAGGTCGGTGCGTCCCATCGTCTTCACGGCGCGACCTCCTTGTCGAGGTAGCCCTCGATGGCGGCCTGCCACCCGTTCTCCCCCAGCGGGAGCAGCAGCACGACCGGACCGCGCGCACCGGGAATGGTGTCGTAGGCCCGCGTCACCGCCACCCGGGCGGACCACGGCGTCGCGTCGGTCATCCCCCCGATCGCGAGGTCGATGTCCCCGGTCTCCAGATCATCGACGAGGTCCTCCTCGCTGCCGACCGTCCACTCGACCCGGGCATCGAGCGACTCGGCGAGACCCTCGACGAGCTCGGCCAGCGAACCCCCGACCTCCGAGCCGTCGACGGTGACGAGTTCACCGGAGGCCGATGCACCTGCGTGGAGCACTCCCCCGCGCACGCGGTCCAGCGTGCCCAGCGGGTCGCTCGGCACGGTGAGCCCGCAGCCCGCGAGGCAGAGCGCGATCGCCAGCAGGGGCACGAAGCAGGCGCGTCGCCACCGGTCCATGCTCCGAGTCTTGCCGACCGCCCCACCCGCAGGGAGCGCCTTGACCCTCTCTGACCGGCCTGGTACGGCGCCCGAGAGCCCCATGGACACGGGCACGGACGCGGAGAGCCGGCATCACCGAAGCGATGCCGGCTCTCAGCTCCGGGCCGCTAGGGCAGGACGATCTCGAAGTTCGGATCGGCCTCGTCGAGCACGCCGAGGATCTGCTGCAGGACGCCCTCGTCGCCGCGAACCTCGATGCCCGCGCTCTGGGTGTCACCGCCCGCCATCTGGATCAGGCGCATCTTCGACAGGGTGAGCTGCAGCGGCGTGGCGGGATCGGGCTCGCGCTCGACGTAGATCAGCACCCCGTTGCGCAGCGTCAGGTGGAAGCTGCGGCCGAGGTCGGTGAGCGTCAGGTCCACCGCGAGATCGAGGTCCCATGCCCTGGGTCCGTTGACACGGATGGCGAGCGCATCGAGGAGCTGCTCCGGGGTGAGCTGGGCGATGATGAGCGGTGCCGCCGTCACCGTGGGGGTTCCGAAGTTGCCGTCGCGCAGCTCCGTCGCGCCCGAGAGGTAGAAGTTGCGCCACGTGCCGTTCTCCGCCCCATACGCGAGCTGTTCGAGCGTGTCGGCGTACAGGGTGCGAGCGGCGGCGTGGCCCGAGTCCGCGAACACCGCATGGTCCAGGAGTGTCGCCGCCCACCGGAAGTCGCCGGTATCGAAGGCGGTCTGCGCGAGCTCCACGACCCGGTCGACACCGCCGATCGCCTCGACGTAGCGCTCGGCCAGCGCCTCGGGCGGGTGCGGCCAGAGCCGCGCCGGGTTGCCGTCGAACCAGCCCATGTAGCGCTGGTAGATCGCCTTGACGTTGTGGCTCACCGATCCGTAGTAGCCGTGCGTGCTCCAGGATGCCTCGAGCGCCGGTGGCAGCTGGATCAGCTCGGCGATCTCGGCGCCGTTGTAGCCCTGGTTGAGCAGACGCAGCGTCTGGTCGTGGAGGTAGCCGTACAGGTCGCGCTGGATCGTGAGGAACCCGTTGACCGCCTCGTTGCCCCACGTCGGCCAGTGGTGCGACGCGAACACCACCTCGGCCTCGTCGCCGTACCGCTCGATCGCCTCGGTGAGGTATTGCGACCAGATGTGCGGGTCGCGCACGACGGCACCGCGCAGCGTCAGCAGGTTGTGGAGGGTGTGCGTGGCGTTCTCCGCCATGCACAGCGCCCTGTAGCGCGGGAGGTAGAAGTGCATCTCGGACGGGGCCTCGGTGCCGGGCGCCATCTGGAACTCGAACTCCACGCCGTCGCACGTGTGCGTCTCGCCGGTCGTCTTCACCTCGAGGGTCGGCGGCAGGATCGTCGGGTTGCCGGTCGACGTCGTCTGCCCGAGTCCTGCGCCCACTTGGCCCTGAGGTCCGCGCTCGAGGGCGGCGCCGTACATGTAACCGGCGCGCCGCGACATCGCCGTGCCCGCGTACACGTTCTCGGCGACGGAGTGCTCGAGGAACCCCTCGGGCACGACGATCTGCACCTTGCCGGCTTCGACGTCGTCCTGGCTGACGATGCCGAGCACGCCGCCGAAGTGGTCGATGTGGCTGTGCGAGTGGATCACCGCGTGGATCGGACGGTCACCGCGGTGCGCGCGGTACAGGGCCATCGCCGCCGATGCGGTCTCGACCGAGATGAGCGGGTCCACGACGATCACGCCGGTGTCGCCCTCGATGACGGACATCACCGAGAGGTCGAGTCCGCGCACCTGATAGATGCCGGGGACGACTTCGAAGAGACCGTGCTTCGCCACGAGCTTCGACTGCCGCCAGAGACTCGGGTGGACGGAGTCGGGCGCGTCGCCCTGCACGAAGTCGTAGGTGGAGGCATCCCACACCACCTCTCCCTTGTCGTTGCGGATCTTCGGGTCGTCAAGCGTGCCGAGGAACCCGCGCTCCACCGCGGCGAAGTCATCGACGTCGTCGAACGGCAGGGACGCGAGGGCCTCCGCCTGGGCCTGTCTGATCGACGCCTCCGGTTCGCGCTGCTGCATGTGCTTCTCCCTTTCCTGCCGGCCGGATGACCTGATCCTCAGTCTTTCGAAACGCCGTCGCGATCGGCAAGCCGCGCGACGGCGGCACGGTTGGTGGTGAAGAAGGCCTGACCGGACACGAGTCCGAGCTCCTCCAGGCGGGCCCTGGTGGGTGGCCGGACACGGCTGAAGGCGAGCGTCACGTCGTGGTCGTCGAGCCACTGCTCGAGGGACTGGAAGGCTTCGGCGCCCGTCACGTCGATGTCGCTGACGGCCTCCATGTCGATGACGACGTGGCGCACGGGCTCGTCGGCGCCCGCGACGGCGCGCTTGACGGCCGTCGTGAACACCTCGCCGTTGGCGAAGAACAGCGGGGCGGCCATCCGCACCACGACGAGACCCGGCGCGGTCGTGGCGCCGGTGGGGGCGCCCTCCAGCAGGGACTGCTTGGCGTCGTCGTCCGCCTCGAGCACATCGATCGCCGGGTTCGCGGCGCGCTTGGCGAGGTTGATCAGGGCGAGGACGAAGGCGACCAGGATGCCGGGGATGGCGCCCACGAACAGCGTCACCAGGAAGCACGTGGCGGCGACGGCGAACTCGAACCGGTCCTGGCGCCACAGCCGGCCGAACTCGCGGATGCCGAGAAGCGGCAGGATCGCGACACCGACGACGGCGCCGATGGCGGGCGACGGGATGTCGGCGAGCAGCGCGGTGCCGAACAGCAGGAGGAGCAGCGTTCCCACGGCGAGGACGAGCGACGGCAGCTGGGTGCGCGAGCCGGCCTGATCCATCGCGGCCGTGCGCGACGTCGACGAGCCCATCGCGAAGCTGCCCTGCGCACCGGCGGCGATGTTGCCGAGGCCGAACGCGAGCAGGTCCCGGTTCGCGTGGAACGGGTAGCCGTGCTTCTCGGCGTAGGAGCGCGAGACGAGCAGCCCTTCGGCCGTCGTCACGAGCGTGAGCGCTATCGCGGACGGCACCAGCGCCAGCCACATCGACCAGTCGAGGACGGGCCACGTGAGGGCGGGCGGACCCGCGGGCACCTCGCCGAGCACATCGACGCCCTTGTCGGCGAGATCGGCCCAGACGACCACGACGGTCGACACGATCAGCACCACGAGCGCCCACGGGATCTTCGGCAGGAACCGCCGTCCGAGCAGCAGCACCGCCACCGACACGGCCGCCACCGTGAGCGACCACGCGTTGAAGGTGTTCAGTCCGAGCACGAGACCCGACACCTTGTCGAGGAACTCGCCGCCGGAGTCGATCTTGACCCCGAGCATCTTGGCGATCTGGCTCACCAGGATGTCGAGTGCCAGACCGCCGACGAACCCGACGAGGATCGGCTTCGAGAGGAAGCTCGCGAGGAACCCGAGCTTGAACACCGACATGAGCAGGAACAGGATGCCGCTGATGATGGCCTGCGCGAGGGCGAGCGTCGCGTAGTCCGCGCTGCCGACGGCCGCCAGCCCGCCGATCGACGAGGCGACCAGCGCGGCAGCCGCGGCATCGGGTGACACCACGAGCTGCCGGGACGACACGAGCAGGGCATAGATGACGGTCGGCACGATGAGCGCGTACAGCCCGGCCGTCGGCGGAAGGCCGGCGATCTGCGCGTAGCCGATGTTCAGCGGGATGGCGATCGCGAGCAGTGTGACCCCCGCCGTGAGCTCGGTGACGAGATTACGCGGGGTCAATCCCGCGAGAGGTCGTTGCATGCCGGCTCCTGGGAGGCGTGGGGCGGAAACAGACCTGTCCACCTTGGCACGGCGTGAGGGCTTCGCATCCGATCGCCCGGGAAGAGAGCCGATCACACCGGTTCGCCCGTGGCGGCCGCCCCCACCCGCGCTCCATCAGAATCGCCGTCGGCTCCGCCACGCGATCGGGGGCTGAGGAGCGCGCCGAGTCCCGCCGGTCGTGATACGAGCGCGGAACCCGTTGCGAGGCGCGCCTCGCCGGGGCTCCGGCTTCGCGGACGAGCCCCGGCGACGCCGGGCAGACAGCGATGATCCCCTCGGTGCCGAAGCGCCGGGGGGATCGTCAATGCGAAGTGTGGTTTCCGTGTCCGGTTCCCTTTCGGGTTCCTCGTCTCCGTATTCTCTTCGCACTACCGAATGTGCTCCCCCGTGCGCCGCGCGTCAAGAGTTCATCCGGAAGTCATCTCGACGTCAGGTTGAGAGTGAGACGACGGACAGGATGCCGCGGCATCCGGTCCGTCTGTCGTCACGCGGGTGCGCGGCCTCAGTCGTGGCCGACCAGCTTCAGGCCCACCACGCAGCCCACGAGGCCGAGGATCAGCAGCATCCTGACGAGCGAGAACGCCTCGTCGCCCGTGATCATGGCGTACGCGACGGTGAGGGATGCGCCGATCCCGACCCAGACCGCGTACGCGGTGCCGGTGGAGATGTCGCGCATGGCCCAGGCGAGGCCTCCCATGCTCAGGGCCAGCGACACGCCGAAGACCACGGTCGGCCACAGCTTGGTGAAGCCCTCGCTCTTGCCGAGCGCAGTGGCCCAGACCGCCTCGAGTACTCCGGACACGATGAGAACGACCCACGACATGACGATGCTCCTGGCCAGTCTTGTCGCTCACCGGGTACTGATCCGTCGTCCGGGGATCCGGTCGGGGATCCGCGCTCCAGCCTACTCACGACCGCTGGGCACCGCCTGGGCAGCGCCAGGGCACGCCCCGCCCGCGGTCACACGAGGAACAGGCGGTCCAGCAGGCCGGGGTTGTGCGCGTGGACGAGCACGAGGAACACGACGGCGTCGAAGAGCAGATGCACCGTCACGACGTAGGCGAGCGAACGCGTCTTCATGAAGATGAAGCCCTGCAGCAGCGCGAACGGGATCGTGAGCAGCGGCCCCCATGCCTGATAGCCCAGCTCCCACAGGAAGGACACGAACACCACCGACTGCAGCAGGTTCGCCTGCCAGAACGGGAAGTGCCGGCGCAGCAGGGCCAGGCACGTGCAGATGAAGAACAGCTCGTCCCAGATCCCCACCGCACCGACTCCGACGAAGAGCCGGGCGATGAGCTCGGGCGTGTCGACGACCGGCCAGTTGAGGTAGACGCCCGAGGTGATGAAGTAGAACGGCAGGATCAGCCACCCGAGCAGGAGCACCGCGACCAGCCACGTCCATTGGAACCGGGTCCAGCGCCCGCCGCCGCGCCACGGGAAGCGGATGGCGCCTCGCCTGTCGGCCCCGTCCCGGTACACCCAGCGCGAGATCGCATAGGGCACCGCCACCGCGCCGCCGAGCGCGAGGGCGAACCGCAGGATCGCGAGGTCGTCGAGCTCGGCCTTCAGCGGGATGGCACTCACGATGAGCAGTCCCACGGCGATGAGCGACAGGTCGCGCAACAGGGAGGGGGAACGGATGCCGGCGGTCGTGGCCGTGCCGGATGCGGCGACGCGCTCCGCGCTCGGTCGGCCAGGATCCGCGCGACCGGAGACCGAGGCACGACCGTCGCCGCCGGCATCCCTCCGCGCGATCACCACGGCTATCGCGAGTCCCGCCGCCAGCAGCACCCAGCCGAGCCACGGCACCCGCGCGACGAAGAAGGCCGGCGCGGCCAGGCACACCAGGAGCGCCGGCACCAGGCCCCACGACCAGGCGGCGACCGGCGCGTGTCGGGCATCAGGGTGTGCGGGCATGCGGGCGGCTCCGGAGACGGGGGCGGACGGGGTCAGTGGTCGAGCGGGTGCGCGATCTCATCCTTCGCCATCCCGGCCACCAGGTAGGCCAGCACGCCGAGCACGAGCGGGATCACGCCTGCGGCGATGAAGATCGCCTCGATGGGGACCACCTCGGCGAGCGGGCCCGCCAGGGCCATCGACAGCGGCATGAGGGCAAGCGACACGAAGAAGTCGAGGCTCGAGATGCGCCCGAGCATGCGCCGAGGTACGCGGCGCTGCAGCAGCGTCCCCCAGATCACCTGTCCGTAGCTGAAAGCGAAGCCGACGACGAACAGGCACAGGGCCATCAGCCAGTACTGGTGGGTGATCCCGACGACGGCGAACGGCAGGGAGCCCACGCCCCAGACGCCGATCATGACCGTCAGGTACCGGCGCGGCAGCTTCAGCGAGGACACGACGATCGAGCCCAGCACGCCGCCGACGCCGTAGATCGCGAGAAGGAAGCCGAACAGCCGCGGATCCTCCCCCACGCGCTCGCGGGTCACGAACGGCAGCAGCACCTCCTCCGGGCCGATGAACACCAGCGCCCATCCCGTTGCGAACAGCAGTGTCCACAGCAGCCACGGCGTGCGGACGGTGAACTCGACAGCCTCGCGCAGGTCGTGCAGCACGCCGCGCACCCCTTCGGGCGCGTCGCGCTGCTCGGAGTCCGTCGTCGCCGGCTCGGGCCGCACGAACATCAGCAGCACCAGCGCCAGTGCGTGCGCCGCCACGACGCCCCATGCGGCGTGCGCCGGCGCGATCACGGCAGCGACGAGCACGCCCGCCACGGCGGGGCCGGCAGCCTGCTGCAGGGCGGGCCGGATCGCACCCTCGAGGCCGTTGGCCGCGAGCAGCTGCGCGGGCGGCAGGATGCGGGGCAGGATCGCGCTGTACGCCGGGAAGAAGAACCCGGCGCCCGCCCCGAGCACGAAGGCGGCGATCGCGAGATGCGGGATCGTCACCGCGCCGAGCACGCCCGCGATCGCGACCGACGAGATCGCCAGCAGGTTCAGCAGCTCGACGACGCGCAGGATCAGCCGGCGCGGAATGCGGTCGGCCGCGATGCCGCCCGGGATGGCGCACGCGAGCAGTCCGACCGCGTTGGAGGCGGCGACCACCGAGAGATCGAGCGGCCCGCCGCCGGCGCCGATGACCGTGTACACCATGACCACGGCCCACATGCCGGCGCCGAAGATCGACAGCACCACCGCCCCGAACAGCATGCGGAAATCACGATGCGCGAGCGGACGCAGGAAACGCCACCGGTCGCGGCGGGCGGGCGCTGCGCCGGTCCCGGCATCGAGGGCGGCGTCGCGGTCGGGAACGGGATCGGGCGCGGCAGCAGGCCGCGGGCCTGAGCTCATGACCTCGCGGTGCGGCGGTACGACAGATCGCGGATGTCGCGTCCCACGCGCGCGCCCTTGCGCTCGAACGCCGTGAGCACCCTGCCCTCGAAGCGGGGCGCCCACTCCCCCTCGAACGTCGGGATGAACTCCGGCGCCTCACCCAGGACCGCGCGCATCTGGACGGCGTAGTCCTCCCAGTCCGTCGCCAGGCGCAGCACCCCGCCGTCCTTCAGCACGCCGGCCGCGATCGCCGCGAACCCGTCCGCGACGAGACGCCGCTTGGTGTGCTTCTTCTTGTGCCACGGGTCGGGGAAGAACACCCACAGCTCGTCGACGGATGCCGGCGGCAGCAGGTGCTGCAGCACCTCGGGCGCGTTCGCCTCGACCAGTCGCAGGTTGCGCGCGCCGGCGCGGTCGGCATCCAGCATGGTGCGGGCGAGTCCGGCCCGGAAGACCTCGATGGCCAGGAAGTCGGTGTCGGGATGGGAAGTGGCGGCATGCACGATCGCGTGGCCCTGCCCCGACCCGATCTCGACGACGAGCGGCGCCTCCCGCCCCCACACCGCCGCCGGGTCGATCGGCGACCCCGGCAGGATGCTGGTGGCGGCGAGGTCACGGGGGGCCTCGATCACGTACTGCGGGGCGAGCTCGATCCAGGCGCGATCCTGGGCCTCCGACATCCGTCCGCTCCGGCGCACGAACGACACCGGCTTCTCACGGAATGTGCGGGTCTCAGGGCTCGGCGGGGCGGCATCGGTCACTCGTCCAGGCTACCGAGCGCGCCGGACGCTGCAGATTCCTGCGAGCGCGGCAGTTCGCGACGCCGCGGTCGCAGGAGACTGCAGCGTTCGCGGACCGGATGCCGCACTGCCGCTACTGCGGAACCGTGACGAAGTCGATGAGCTCCTCGACCCGGCCGAGGAACGCCGGCTCCAGGTCGCGGTAGCTCTTCACCGACGCCAGGATGCGCTGCCACGCCCGCGCGATGTCGGCCTGGTCGCGCGCCGGCCAGCCGAGCGCGCGGCAGACGCCGACCTTGAACTCGGTGCCGCGCGGCACCTCGGGCCACCGCTCGATGCCCATGGCGCGGGGCGTGACGCACTGCCACACGTCGATCCACGGGTGCCCCACGATGAGCACGTGGGCGCCGTGCCGTCCGCGCGCGATCGTGTCGGCGATGCGCGACTCCTTGGATCCGGGCACGAGGTGGTCGACGAGCACCCCGTAGCGGCGCTCGGCGGTCGGCGGCTCCTCGTCGAGCGCGGCATCCAGCAGATCGATGCCCTGCAGGTACTCCACGACGACGCCCTCGGCGCGCAGGTCGTCGCCCCATACCCGCTCGACCAGTTCGGCGTCGTGCCGGCCCTCGACGAGGATGCGGCTCGCGCGTGCCGTGCGCGCGCGCGTGTCGGCGGCGGCGAACGAACCGGATGCCGTCCGCTGCGGGCCGGTGCGGGCCGGTGCTGCGACGGGCGGCCCGAGCACGACATCCCTGCCCTCGATGAGGAAGCCCGGCCCGAGCGGGAAGAGCCGGCGGCGGCCGGTGCGGTCCTCGAGCTCGACCAGCCCGCCCGAGACGGCGACGACGGCGCCGCAGAACCCGTCGCCGGCGACCTCGACGACGAGATCACGGGATGCCGCGACCCGCGGCACCTCGCGAACACCGTGCCCCTTCCACCCCGTGGCCAGCACATCCCCGCCGTAGCGATCGTCCATGGTCCTCCTCCGGATGGGCAGGCTACCCGCTCGCCGCCCCGGCGCCCCGCAGCGACCCGCACCGCACGCCCGCCGCACACGCGACCTTCCCCCCTGTCGACCTGCCTCAGATGTACGCGATGCGCCGCGCCGGCCGTACATCTACGCGACGTCAACGACGGCAAGGGACGGTGGATGGGGCAGCCGCGGGGGACGAGGGGCAGGGAGCATCCCTACGTTCTCGGCGAACACACATGCACGGCCGGGGCCGTGGGCTATCGTCGTATCCCCGCGGCTGAATAGACTCGCCGGAGGGGTAACCCGAATCCCAGAGGGGGGATCGATGCGACTGCGATGGGCTGCAGCGCTGGCGTCCGCTGCGGTGGTCGCGGTCACGGCGATCGGCGGCACGGCCGCCCTGGCGACTCCCCCGGTGTCGCTCGGCTCGAACCACATCCTGGACGACTCCGGCGTGCTCTCTTCGAGCGAGGAAGCCGAAGCAGAGGCTCGGCTCGAGCAGCTCTCGTCCGAGACCGACGTCGACCTCTGGGTCGTCTACGTCGACGAGTTCAGCGACCCCTCGAACTCGGCCGACTGGGCGAACCAGACCGCCGCGGACAACGGGCTCGGCCCCACGCAGTACCTTCTCGCCGTCGCCACCGACGGGCGGCAGTTCTACCTCTCCGGCGACTCCGCCGGGCCCCTCACCCAGGACCAGCTCGCGACGATCGAGCAGCAGCGGATCCAGCCGGCGCTCGCGCAGGACGACTGGCTGGGCGCTGTCGACGCCGCGGCCGACGGCCTGACCGATGCCGTCGGCGGCGGGTCCGGCGCCCCCGACTCGGGCGCATCCGGCGGGTCGTGGTTCACGTGGCTCCTGGTCATCGTCGCCGTGGCCGTCGGCATCGTGCTGCTCGTGATGTTCCTGCGTCGCCGGCGCACCCGCGCAGCGGTGCCAGGCGGACCGAGCGGTCCGCCGCAGCCGAGCATCGAAGACCTCGAACGACGCGCGTCGTCGCTCCTCGTCGAGACGGACGATGCGCTCAAGACCAGCTCGCAGGAGCTGGGCTTCGCCAAGGCGCAGTTCGGGGATGCCGCGACCACAGAGTTCGAGTCGGCCCTGGCGACCGCACAGCAGAGCCTCGATGAGGCGTTCGGGCTCAAGCAGCGACTCGACGACGCGGAGCCCGACTCCGAGGCCGACGTCCGCGCCTGGAACGAGCGCATCATCGCCCTCTGCGAGGCCGCGAACGCGCTGCTCGACGAGAAGGCCGCGGCGTTCGACGAGCTGCGCAAGCTCGAGCAGAACGCCCCGGAGGCGCTCGCCCGGCTGCAGGACGAGCGGGCGAAGGCGGGGGCAGCCCTCGACCAGGCGATCGCGCGACTGCAGGAGCTGCAGACGGCCTACGCCCCCGAAGCGCTCGCTACCGTCGCCGACAACCCGGCGCAGGCGCGCCAGCGCCTGGCGTTCGCCGATGAGCAGCTCGCCGCCGCGCAGACCGCCATCGGCGCCGGCCACGGCGGCGAGGCCGCGGTGGGCATCCGGGCCGCCGAAGAGGCGGTGGGCCAGGCGACACTGCTCGAGGACGCGATCGAGAAGCTCGCGACCGACCTCGCCGCCGGCGAACGCAATGCCGCCGCCCTCGTCAGCGAGCTCGAGAGCGACATCGCGGCGGCATCCGCGCTGCCCGATGCCGACGGGCGGATCGCGAGCGTGATCGCCGCCACGCGACAGCAGCTCGACGCCGCGCGCACACAGCTGACCGGCCAGGCACGCCGCCCGCTCGCCGCACTGCAGAGCCTCGAAGCCGCCAACGCACAGATCGACTCGCTCCTGCAAGGGGTGCGGGATGCCGCGGCCCAGGCGGAGCGCGCACGGCAGATGGTGGGCCAGGTCATGATGCAGGCGCACGCGCAGGTGTCGGCGGCGGAGGACTACATCATGGCGCGCCGCGGCGCCGTCGGCGCACAGGCCCGCACGCGCTTGGCGGAGGCCGGCGCATCACTGGCCCGTGCTCAGGCGCTGCAGGCGAGCGACCCCGCGCAGGCGATGCAGCAGGCCCAGCGCGCCGATCAGCTCGCGGGACAGGCGATCCAGCTGGCACAGGACGACGTCGGCGCGTTCGACGGCGGTGGAATGGGCGGCATGTTCGGCGGCGGGTCGCAGGGAGGCCAGTCGGGCGGCGGCATGCTCGGCGCCGTCCTCGGCGGCATCGTCCTCAATTCTGTGCTGAGCGGCGGACGCTCCTCGGGCGGAGGGCTCGGCGGCTTGGGCGGCATGCTCGGCGGAGGCGGCGGTCGCTCCTCCGGCGGCATGCGACCCGGTAGCTTCGGAGGCGGCGGCACCCGCGCCCGCCGAGGAGGTGGCCGCTTCTGACCCCTCCACACGGAGCCGCCCGCGAACGCCGCCCGCGGCATCCATTCCCCAGACCAGACTCACCGACCCAGAACTGAAGTCCGATAGGAAGGAAATCCGATGGCGAAGCAGTCCATCTTCGGTCGCATCTCGACCCTCATGAAGGCGAACATCAACGCACTCCTCGACTCCGCAGAGGACCCGCAGAAGATGCTCGACCAGCTCGTGCGCGATTACACGAACTCGATCGCCGACGCCGAGTCGGCCATCGCCGAGACGATCGGCAACCTGCGCCTGCTCGAGCGCGACCACCAGGAGGACGTCCAGGCGGCCACCGAGTGGGGCAACAAGGCTCTCGCCGCGAGCCGCAAGGCTGACGAGCTGCGCAAGGCCGGAAACACCACGGACGCCGACAAGTTCGACAACCTCGCGAAGATCGCGCTGCAGCGCCAGATCAGCGAGGAGAACGAGGCACGGGCGATCGCGCCGACCATCGCGACGCAGAACGAGGTCGTCGAGAAGCTCAAAGAGGGCCTCAACGGCATGAAGCAGAAGCTGGAGCAGCTGCGGTCCAAGCGCTCCGAACTGCTCGCGCGCGCCAAGACCGCCGAGGCCCAGAACAAGGTGCACGACGCCGTCAAGTCGATCGACGTGCTCGACCCGACGAGCGAGCTCGGCCGGTTCGAAGACAAGGTGCGCCGCCAGGAGGCACTGGCCGCCGGCAAGCAGGAGCTCGCCGCGTCGAGCCTGGACGCCCAGTTCAACGCCCTCGAGGACGTCGGCGAGCTGACCGAGGTCGAGGCGCGCCTCGCTGCGCTGAAGACCGGCGGCGCGCCGGTGCAGGCCGCGATCGAGAACTGACCCCTTCGGGGTTGACGAGGGCGCCGGGTCCGTGAGGATCCGGCGCCCTTCGCCGTCCCCGCGTCGCCGCCGGCATGCCGGATGTTCGCCGTCGGCGTGCGGCCCGCTTGCGGTCAACGGATGCCGCGCCCCGACGCGGTGCGCGAAGATGAGGGGATGACCCGATACCTCGTCGTTCCGCAGTGGCAGGGAAGCCCGTCGTCCCGTGCGATGCAGCTCATCGACGGCGCTCAGGCGATCGCGGGTGACCTGCCGCGTTCCTCGACGACGGTCCTGGACGTGCCCATGGAGGCCGGCGAGTCGCTGGGCACCGGCATCCACCGGCTCAGCGCCCTTCAGCGCGTGCGCGGGCTGGTCGCGGACGCCCTCGCCGCGCACGATGCCGACGCCCCCGACGAGCACGTCCTCACGATCGGCGGCGACTGCGGCGTCGCCCTCGCGCCGATCGATCACGCCGCCCGCCGCTCCCCCGGCCTCGCCGTGGTGTGGATCGACGCGCATCCCGATCTCAACTCGCCCGACTCGTCGCCGTCCGGCGCGTTCGCCGGCATGGTGCTGCGAGCGGTGATCGGCGATGGGGTCCCGGACCTGTCGCTGGACGGCGCGATCACCGGCGACCGAGTGGTGGTCGGCGGCGCGCGCTCGTACGACGATCCCGAGCTCGCCGCCGTCGAGGAGTTCGGCATCACCGCGCTCACGGTGGAGTCGCTCCGGGACGCGGACGCCCTCGCCGACGCCGTGCTCGCCACCGGCGCCGAGGCCGTCTACGTCCACGTCGACATCGACGCCCTCGATCCGGCCGAGATCGCGGGCAACGCGCACCCGGAGCCGTTCGGCATCACCGTGGCCGAGCTGACGGCGGCGATCGCGCGCCTGCGCGCACGGGTGCCGCTGGTGGGGGCATCCCTCGCGGGATACTCCCCCGCGTCCGCCGCCGCGGCGACGGACGATCTCGGCCCGATCCTCCGCGTGATCGGGGCGCTCGCATGAGCCCGATCCCCACGCCCCCGCCGGGCTGGCGCGCCGTCGCCGAGCGCTCGGTGCTCGCCGGCCGCCGCATCGACGAACTCATCCCGTCGGTGCTGCTCGATTCGCCCATCAGCCGCGTCGGGTACTGGTACGGGTGCGCGGTGGGATGGATCTGGGGAACGCTCTGGAGCACCGGCCCCATCGAGAAGCGCGAAGGGCTGTGGGTGTTCCGCGGGATGCCCCGCTGGACGTTCCCGCGGGGCGGCTCGTGCGTCGGCGGCTGCTTCCTCACCGGCGACGGCCGCATCAGCGACGCCCTGCTGCGCCACGAGGCCGTGCACAAGCGTCAGTGGCAGCGCTACGGGCTGCTCATGCCGCTCCTGTACCTGTTGGCCGGCCGCAACCCGCTGCGCAACCGGTTCGAGATCGAGGCCGGCCTCGCCGACGGCAACTACGTACCCCGCGGCGCGGCCTGACCCGGCGCGACCGGTTCGGCTTCCGGTCGCGCCGAGATGTTCACTTCATTCCGTGAAGGGCGGCATTGCAGCCCCATTCGCCGAGTCCGGGGATGAGGACGTCGGAAGCGCCGCCGCCCCGCTGGCTGAACGCCTTGCGATCTGCCTGGTCGAATTGACCCCAGTTCTGCGTCGTGCCGGGTTCCACCCCGGAGCCGTCGGTCTCGTGGTCCTCCAATCCGGAATACGCGCACGGAGAATTCGCGTGGCTGGGTCCTCCGGTCGAATCGCCGTTCCCGTTGAACTCTCCCGCGAACGCGCCGCCCGCGGAGCCGAGCACGAGCACGGCTCCCACCGCGACGCCCAGCATGAACTTCCTGCGCATGATGCGCCCCTTCCCCCATGGATCACGGGCGGTCGCCCGCGGGGCCATCGAACTCCTCCCCGGAGGTCTTTACAAGAGGAGGCGCTGCGCGCGAGAGGATCGGCGGTCGCCGGCGCGGCGGAACGAACGGCGGGGTCAGCGCGAAGTCGTCAGACCGTACTGCTCGGGTGCGTGGATCGCATCCGCACGGATGCCGAGCTCGACCAGGTGGTCGACGATGTCGGCGGTGCCCAGGTAGCCGCCCAGCAGGTGGATGCGGGTCTGATCGTCCTCGGTGCACAGCATCTCGTCGGCCCACGCGGTCACGGCGCGTGAGAGCGCCTCGCCGGCGGCACAGCCGCGGCTGGTGCCGGGAGCGCCGGAGCGCTGCGAGCGGTCGAGCCACGTCACGACCATGCGGCTCGGGGCGGAGATGTCGGCCAGCCACGAGGCATCCGGAATCTCGATGAACACCCGGCCCGTCGAGCAGATCGGCAGCGTCGCCAGCACGGCTTCGAGCTCGGCCAGCGAGGACTCGTCGGCGGTGATCAGCTGCTGCACGCGGGTATGACGCGACGCACGGCACGCCGACGCGTTGTGCGCGACGGCCTGAGGCTGAGTGGTGTGGGGCATGGCTCCTCCAGTATAACCACCTATGAAGGGTTGCCTTACCTCAGTGATACATCGCGACACACGATGACGGATGCCGCGACTCAGCCGTGCGGGTTGACCAGTACGCGCCGCAGCTCGGCGATCTCGTCGTCGGCGAGGCCGTGGGCACGCAGGTACTCCTCCGCCGAGCCGTAGCGGTGGCCGACGTCTTCGAGGAGAGCGCGCATGACCGGCGCCGGGGAACGCGTCGCCAGGTCTTCGAGGTGGACCGCCTCGGGATGCTGCGAGCGCAGCAGCTCGACGATCTTGCGGTTGCGTCGCGGCGGGAGCAGACCCTCGGTGCGCGCGTAGTCGCCGACGACGGCCTCGGTGTCGACGCCGGCAGCGGCGAGCGTGAGCGCGATCGTCACGCCGGTGCGATCCTTGCCGACGGTGCAGTGCACGAGCACCGGCTGGTCGGCCAGGATGCCGCGGACCACTGCCACGACGCCCTGGGACGAGTCGTCGACCAGGCGCCGGTACATCTCATCGAGGGTGAGGTCGTCGCGGAAGAACGACTCGACCGAGCCGAGGAAGAGCGGAACGCGCTGCGTGACGAGATCCAGGCCGTCGATGCGGCTCGGCTCGCGCGCCACCTCTTCATCGGCGCGCAGGTCGATGATCCGCCGGAGCCCCAGTTCGGCCAGCGCGCGCGTGCCGCCGGCGTCGAGCCGCGCGAGGTTGCCCGACCGGTAGAGCACGCCGTGACGCGTCGACGCCGAGCCCGCGCGCAGGCCTCCAACGTCGCGGAGGTTCATCGCGCCCGGCACCGACGGGTCTGCCGGCAGCGCATCTGCTCCGCCCGGCGAGGAGACGGTCACCACGCGGCGCCGGCGGCGGCGTCCTTGTCTTCGCCGACCAGGTCGTCGCGCGGCGGCGTGCTGTAGCGACCCGCGATCGCGATGCGGTTGAACGCGTTGATCGCCACCAGGATCCAGCTGAGCGCGACGTACTCCTTCTCGCTGAGCACGCCGCCGACGCTGTCGTAGACGTCGTCGGGAATGCCGTCCTCGTGGATGAAGACGTAGGCCTCCACCAGCTCCAGGGCGGCGCGCTCGCGATCGGAGAAGACGCCGGACTCCCGCCACACCGGGAGCTGTGCGATGTCGTCCGCCGTCACCCCGGCGGCGACCGCCCGTTCGACGTGCACGCGCACGCAATAGGCGCAGCCGTTCAGCTGCGAGGCGTGGATCTGCACGAGCTCCTTGAGCCGGTCGTCGATGCCGTTCTCCGCAGCGATACCGCCCACGGTCTTCGAGAATGCGGAGAGCGCCTGGTAGGCGGGTCGAGCCGCCCGCGAGAGGTGCACGCGGTGTTCTGCCGTCATGACGCCAGACTACCGAGGCCTCGACCGAGACGGGCCGACGGCGCTGCCGGTGCGGCATGATGAGCGGGTGAGCGACCCCATCGACGAGTTCTCGTTCCTGTCCGAGCAGGCGGGCGAAGCCGGCATCGACGCCCCCGCGCCCCACGGCGAGCGTCTGACCCTGGACCTGCCCGACGGCCGCACGCTGAGTGCTCTGCGCTACTCCCCCGCCGACGCGCCGGACGCCGCGCCCATCGTCACCTTCCTCCACGGCGCGGGCCTCAACGCCCACACCTGGGACACGACGATCCTCGCGCTCGGGCTTCCCGCCCTGGCCGTCGACCTGCCCGGGCACGGCGACTCGTCGTGGCGCGACGACCTCGCCTACGTCGCGCGCGTGCTCGCCCCCGATGTGGCCGCCGGCATCGCGGCGTGGACCGATGCACCGCAACTGCTCGTCGGGCAGTCGCTCGGCGGGCTCACCGCCGCGGCGGTGGCGGCATCCCGCCCGGACCTCGTGTGCGAGCTCGTCGTGATCGACATCACACCGGGCATCGACCCGGACGCGGGTCCGACCCAGATCCGCGACTTCTTCGCGGGCCCGGTTGACTGGGCGTCGCGCGACGAGCTCGTCGACCGCGCCCTCTCGTTCGGACTCGGCGGCGGAACGCGGCGCAAGGCCGAACGCGGCGTGTACTTCAACTCGCGCATCCGCCCCGACGGACGCGTCGAGTGGAAGCACCATTTCGCGCACCTCGCGAACGCCGCGTCGACATCGTCCGTGCCGGTCGAAGGGCCGGACGCGGTCGCCTCCGTGCTCGGCGAGTCCGGCTGGGAGGATCTCGCCGCTGTCGCGGCCCCGACGACCTTGATCCGCGGCGAGCGCGGCTACGTCACGGAGGAGGATGCGGCGGAGTTCCTCCGGCGTGTGCCCGAGGCATCCGTCGTCACGGTCTCGTCGGGCCACAACGTGCAGGAGGAGATCCCGATCGAGCTCGGCGGGCGCCTGCGCACACTGGCCGGCGGTGACGGAACGCGTCCATTCCGCGACAGCGGGAAGCCCTAACGCTTCTGTTGCGTTCCGAGTAGCGGGTTGTCGTTCGCCACCGCGGTGTCTCTAGGCTGTTATCCGCACCGGCGCCGCCCCGTCGGCCCGTCGCCAGACCACACCGCACTCGCCCTCACAGGGCAGCAGTCGCCGCACAGCACCGGGACCCTCCCCGAAAGGACCTCCATGCTCCGCCGCACCACCCTCGCCACCGCCGCATTCCTGGCCGCCGGCCTTCTCGCGCTCACCGCCTGCACCGGCGGAGGCGGCGACGCCACGCCCACCGCGACCGGCGAGCCCGACCCGGACGCGTCGGTCGCGATCCGGCTGGTGCTGGAGCCTGGCAACCTCGACATCCGCGAGACGGCGGGCTCGGCGCTCGACCAGATCCTCGTCGACAACATCTACCAGGGACTCGTCTCCCGCACGCCCGAGCAGGACATCGTGCCGGCGCTCGCAAGCGACTGGACCGTGTCGCCGGACGGCCTCACCTACACGTTCACGCTCCGCGAGGGCGTCACCTTCCACGACGGGCAGCCGCTGACGCCCCAGGACGTCGTCTGGTCGCTCACCACCCGCCGAGACACCCCCGAGTGGCGGGACTCGTCGCGGCTCGCGAACGTCACGTCGATCGTGGCGGACGGGCAGGACATCAGCCTCACCCTGAGCGCGCCCGACTCGACGCTGCTGTGGAATCTCACCGGCCGCGCGGGCATCGTGCTCAAGGAGGGCGACACCGTCGACTACCAGACCAAGGCGAACGGCACGGGTCCGTTCGTGCTGGGCGACTGGCGCCAGGGCGACAGCATCACGCTGACGCGCAACGACGCGTACTGGGGCGAGCCGGCAGGTGCCGCCGAGGTGGTGTTCGACTACATCCCCGACAACCAGGCCGCGCTCAATGCGGCGCTGGCGGGTGAGGTCGACGTGCTCACCGGCTTCGACGCGAACCTCAAGGACCAGGTCGAGGCGAACGGCGACTTCTCGCTCGTGCTCGGCAAGTCCACCGACAAGGGCACGCTCGCGTTCAACCAGACCTCCGGCCCGCTGGCCGACAAGCGCGTGCGCCAGGCGATCCGTCAGGCGATCGACCACGACGCCATCATCGAGGCGCTGGGATCGGGGCAGACGCAGTACGGCCCGATCCCCGAGCTCGACCCCGGCTACGAGGACCTCTCGGACGTCGCCCCCTACGACCCGGAGGCCGCCAAGGCGCTGCTCGAGGAGGCCGGCGCCGAGGACCTCGAGCTGACGCTGACGATCCCGAGCTTCTACTCGACGACCATCCCGCAGATCCTGGTGTCGGACCTCGACGAAGTCGGCATCACGCTCGACGTCAACTCGGTCGACTTCACCACCTGGCTCACCGACGTCTACACCAATCACGACTACGACCTGAGCTTCGTGCTGCACACCGAGGCCCACGACTTCGAGAACTGGGCCGACCCGGAGTACTACTTCACCTACGACAACCCCGAGGTGCAGGACCTGTACGCCCAGTCCCTCGCGGCCACCGACCCGGCGGAGGCCGCCGACCTGCTGCAGCAGGCGGCGCGCATCGTGTCGGAGGACGCGGGCGCCGACTGGCTGTACAACGGCGCCTCGGTCGTCGCGGTCGGCACTAACATCACCGGTATGCCCTCGATCAACGTGAACGAGCGCCTGAACATCGCCGAGATCGCCAAGAGCAACGGGTGATCCGGTACGCGCTGACCCGGTTGGCCCTGCTTCTGCTCGGGCTGCTCGTCGCCAGCGTGCTCATCTTCGTCACGCTCCGGGTGCTCCCGGGTGACATCGCCCATCTGATCGCCGGTGTCGGATCGAGCCCGGAGCAGCAGGAGGCGATCCGGGAGCGGCTCGGGCTCGACCGGCCGCTGCCGGCCCAGTACCTCGACTGGGTCGGCGGGCTCCTCCGCGGCGATCTGGGCACCTCCCTCCTGACCGGCTCGCGCGTCGTGGACGAACTGGCCCAGAAGGCCGAGGTGACCGTGCCCCTCGGCATCCTGTCGCTCCTCATCGCGGTCGTGCTCAGCGTGCCACTCGGCGTGCTGTCGGCGATGCGGCGCGGCCGCTCCGACGGCACGGCGCTGAACGTGGGCGCACAGGCTCTTGCGGCGGTCCCCGTCGTGTGGGCGGGCATGATGCTCGTGGTGGTCTTCGCCGTCTGGCTCGGATGGCTTCCCGCCCAGGGCTTCCCCCGCGCCGGCTGGAGCGACCCGGCGGCGGCGCTGCGATCGCTCATCCTCCCGGCGCTCACGATCGGCATCGTCGAGGGCGCGATGCTGCTGCGCTTCGTGCGCAGTGCGACGCTCCAGGCGGTCGGGCAGGACTTCGTGCGCACCGCCGCCGCCAAGGGCCTCACGCGCGACCAGGCGCTCATCCGCCATGGCCTGCCCGTCGTGGGCCTGTCGGTGATCACGGTGCTGGGCCTGCAGGTCGCCGGCATCATCGTGGGTGCGGTCATCATCGAACAGCTCTTCTCGCTGCCCGGCATCGGACGGATGCTGGTCGCCGACGTCGCCGCACGCGACCTCCCCAAGGTGCAGGGCGAGCTGCTCGCGCTCACCGGGTTCGTGCTCCTCGTCGGGTTCGTGGTCGACCTGCTGCATCGCGTGATCGACCCCCGGCAGCGGGAGGCGTCGTGAGCTCTTCGACCGGCCCAGACACGGGTGACGCCGCCGACCCCGCGGGCTCTTCGACCGGCTCGGGCACCGTCGTGCCGGCGCCGACAGGGACGACGGATGCCGCGCACCCCGCACCGACGGCCACCCGGCGTCCGTCGCGGTGGGCGTGGCTCGGACGCCTCTGGGCACTGTCGACCGGCCGGTTCGGCCTCATCGTCGTCGCGGTGGTCGTCGTGACGGCGGTGGTCGCGAGCTTCTGGACGCCGTTCGACCCGCAGCAGGTCGAGATCTCCGACCGCTGGGCGCCGCCTGGCTGGCCCCACCTGCTCGGCACCGACGGATCGGGTCGCGACATCCTGAGCCTGCTGATGGCCGGCGCTCGCACCACCGTGTTCGTGGCGGTCGGCGCCGGGATCGTCGCGACGGTGATCGGCATCTCCCTGGCCGCCCTCGGCGCGCTCACCGCGAGGTGGGTGCGCGAGTCGGTGGCTGTCTTCGTCGACATCCTCATCGCGTTCCCGGTGCTCATCATCGCGATGATGATCTCGGCGGTGTGGGGCGGGTCGCTGTGGGTGGTGATCTGGGCGGTCGGCATCGGCTTCGGCGTCAACATCGCCCGCGTCACGCGACCCGAGCTCAGACGCGTCCTGCAGAGCGACTTCGTGCTCGCGGGACGGGCGTCAGGACTCACCCCGGCGCAGAACCTCTGGCGGCACCTGCTGCCCAACGTCGCGCCCGTGTTCATCGTGCAGCTCTCGTGGGGCATGGCGGTGGCCGTGCTCGCCGAGGCCGGGCTGTCGTACCTGGGATTCGGGGCGCCGGTGACCGAGCCGTCGTGGGGTCTCCTGCTCGCGCAGCTGCAGCAGTTCATCGCCGTGCATCCGCTGTCGGTGGTGTGGCCGGGGCTCGCGATCACGCTCACGGTCCTCGGCCTCAACCTGCTCGGCGACGGCTTGCGCGAGGCCACTGATCCCACGCTCTCTCGCAGCCCCTTCGCGACGCGCCGTGCGCGCCTTCACATCCCCGAGGTGGTGTCATGAGCCTCGAGGTGCACGACCTCACCATCGAGATCGGCGGGCGCCGCGTCGTCGACGGCGTCTCGTTCGACGTGCCCGACGGCGCGCGGCTGGGCCTCATCGGCGAGTCGGGGTCGGGCAAGTCGCTCACCGCCCTCGCCATCCTCGGGCTGCTGCCCGACGGCGCGACGGCCGGCGGCAGCGTGCGGTGGAACGACCGCGAGATCCTGGGCCTTGCCGACCGCGAGCTGGCGCAGCTGCGCGGCGACGAGATCGGCATCGTCTTCCAGGAGCCGCGCACCGCGCTCAACCCCATCCGCACCGTCGGCCGGCAGATCGCCGAGTCGATCCGCATCCATGAGGGACTTTCGAAACGGGATGCCGCGGCCCGCGCGGTCGCGGAGGCAGCACGCGTCGCCCTGCCCGACCCTGACCGCATCGTGGCCCGCTATCCGCATCAGCTGTCGGGCGGTCAGCGGCAGCGCGTCGCGATCGCCATGGCGCTAGCGTGCCGGCCGCGGCTGCTCATCGCCGACGAGCCGACGACAGCGCTCGACGTCACGATCCAAGCCGAGATCCTCGACCTCCTGCTGTCGCTCGTGCGCGACGACGGCATGTCGCTCGTCTTCATCACCCACGACCTCGCCGTGCTGTCGCAGATCGCCACGCACGGCGTCGTGCTCGAGCACGGACGCGTGGTCGAGCACGCGCCCGTGGCGCAGCTGCTGTCGGCTCCGGCATCCGTCGTGACTCAGGAGCTGCTCCGCGACGCGACCGCGACGCTGTGGCGCCCGCCGACGAACGGATCGGGCGTGCCCGAGGCTCGCGGCGACGCGTCGGAGGGAACGGCGTGAGCGTGCTCATGCGCGGCCGCGGGCTGACGCGCCGCTACCCCGTGCCGAAGACGCAGCTGTTCGAGAGCCGCAGCTTCACGAGCGGACTCGAGGATGCCGACATCGACGTGCGCGAGGGCACGTCGGTCGGCCTCATCGGCGAGTCCGGATCGGGCAAGTCGACCCTCGTCCGCCTGCTGCTGGCGCTCGACAAGCCTTCGTCCGGCACCGTCGAATTCGACGGACGCCCGGTCGACGCCGGCGCCTCGGCGCGCTCGCTGCACTGGCTGCGGCGTGAGACCGGCATCGTGTTCCAGGACCCCTATGCCTCGCTCGACCCGCGCATGAGCGTGGGCCGCATCGTCGGCGAGCCGCTCTGGGCGCTCGGCATCGAGGGCGACCGCCGGGCGCGCGTGCGTGAGGTGCTGGCGGATGTGGGACTGGAAGCGGGCATGGCCGACCGCTTCCCCCACGAGTTCTCGGGCGGCCAGCGGCAGCGCATCGCCCTCGCCCGCGCCATCGTGCATCGGCCGCGCCTGCTGGTCGGCGACGAGCCGCTCTCCGCTCTCGACGTCACGGTGCGCGCCCAGATCCTCGAGCTGCTGGGCGAGCTGCGACAGCGGGACGGGCTCACGCTGCTGCTGGTCTCGCACGACATCGGCGTGGTGCAGAACCTCTGCGACGAGGTCGTCGTCATGAAGGACGGCCGCATCGTCGAGGAGGGCCCCACCGAGAAGGTCCTCCTGCAGCCCCAGGTCGCGTACACCCGGCGGCTGCTGGCCTCGATCCCCGTCATCGACGCCGACGCCGACGCACCGTGAGCTGAGCCCGCCGTACCCACCTGCCCGCGCCTCGGGCCCATCCTTGGCGACTCGCCAACAAGCGCGCCCCAGGCCGCGGCTCTTGGCGACTCGCCAAAACGTGCGCACATGCGGTGACGCGCTGGGCGGCGGAGGGATGTGTCCGTGGACGGTCGGCGGGGCGGGAGCCGGCGTCGGCGGCCGCCGATAGGTTCGGAGCATGGCCCCCGGAATCGTTCCGCCGTACCTGCTCGCCCGTATCGCCGCCGTGCAGGAGGAGGGCTGGGCGCGCGCGGCCGAGGCGGCCCGCTCGACGCTCGCCGCCCCGCGGCCGTACCACCCCGAGCGCACGCGACTGCGCCTGTCGATCCCCGAGCCGGGCACGCTCGTGGCCGAGACCACGCCGGCTCCCGACCGCGCGATCTCCGACGCCCAGCAGCGCGAGGTGGTGCCCGGCGTGCGCGTCCGCGGGGAGGACGACCCCGCGACCGGCGACGCCGCCGTCGACGAGGCCTTCGACGGGCTCGGGGCCACGTACGACTTCTGGTGGGACGCATTCGCGCGCGACAGCATCGACGGCTCGGGGAGCTCACTGCTCGCGACGGTGCACTACGGACGCGACTACGACAACGCGTTCTGGAACGGCGAGCGCATGGTGTTCGGCGACGGCGACGACGAGGTGTTCCGCGGTTTCACGGGCTCTCTCAGCGTCATCGCGCACGAGCTCGCCCACGGCGTCGTGGAGGACGAGGGCGGCCTTCTCTACCGTGGCCAGTCGGGCGCGCTCAACGAATCCATCGCCGACGTGTTCGGCGCGCTGGCCGAGCAGCATCACGAGGGGCAGACGGCCGACGAGGCGAGCTGGCTCATCGGCGAGGGCATCTTCACGGATGCTGTGCAGGGGCGCGCGCTGCGCTCGCTCGCGGCGCCCGGCACGGCGTACGACGACGACGTGCTCGGCAAAGACCCGCAGCCGGCCCACATGCGCGACTACGTCGACACGCGCGACGACAACGGCGGGGTGCACATCAACTCCGGCATCCCGAACCACGCGTTCTACCTCATCGCCACCGCACTCGGCGGCCACGCGTGGGAGAGGGCCGGACTCATCTGGTATCGCGCGCTCACCTCCGGCACGGTGCCGTCCACGGCCGACTTCACCACGTTCGCCCGTGCCACCATCGCGGCGGCGACCGCGGAGTACGGTGAGAACTCGGAGGAGGTCGACGCCGTCCGCGCCGGGTGGTCGGACGTCGGCGTGATCCCGGATGACCCAGAACCCGACGCCTGAAACGCCCCGCGCCGACCCGACCCGCGAGACCGAACCCGCGCCCGCCGTCGAGGTCGATGTCGCGCGCACCGGCGGGATCGCGGGCATGACGCGTCGGTGGACGGCCCAGCCGCCCGAGGACGAGGCATCCGAGTGGATCTCGCTCATCGATCGCTGCCCCTGGCGTGACGCACGTCCGCCGGTCGGCGGGGCCGTGGACGACACGGACGACGCGGCGGCGGAGCGGTTCACGGCATCATCCACCGCTGATCACCCTCCGGCCGGCGAGTCCCGCAGTCCGATGCCCGACGGCTTCGTGTGGCTCATCCGCGCGAGCTGGTCGGGAGCGGATCCCCGTGAGGCAGAGCTGCAGGACGACGAGCTGGTCGGTGCCTGGCGCGAACTCGTCGAGGCCGTTCGGCAGTGGAGCCGCCGGAGCGGGTCCGCCGGTTCCGAACGCCCCGGCCGCTGACGCAGACCCGCTGGGGCCCGTTCGCTCAGGTGGCGCCCGGATGGTCAGCGGCTGAAGATGCCCTTCTTCTTCGGCGGGTTGAGCGCCTTCTGCATGTAGATCGTCCCGAGCCAGCGCCCGAATTTGAATCCGACGCGTCCCATGCGGCCGACTTCGACGAAGCCGAGCCTCTCGTGCAGGGCGATGGAGCCCTCGGCGCCCTTGTCGCTGATCACGGCGACCATCTGCCGGATGCCGACAGCCTCGCTGGCCTCGATGAGGGCCTCGAGCAGCGCCTTTCCGAGTCCCTTCCCGGTCGCCGCCTGTCCGAGGTAGATGGAGTTCTCCACGGAGTACCGGTAGGCCGACTTGCTCGACATCGGCTGCACCAGCGCATAGCCGAGGATCTGGCCCGAGGGCGACTCCGCCACGAGGAACGGCAGCCCCTGCTTGGCGAGGCGGTCGCGCTTCTTGCGCCACTGGCCGACCGACCAGGTCTTCTCGTCGAAGGTGACCACGGAGTTGGTCACGTAGTAGTTGTAGATCTCGCGGATGTCGGGCATGTCGCGGTCTTCGACCGGCCGGATGCTGAACGAGAAGGGGCGCTCCGGCTCGGGCCGGCGCTGCAGGTGCCGCGGCAGACGCCGCCGGTCCTTCTCGTATTCCTCCTCGAGCATGCGCTCCTCCTGGTTTGTGCGGGACGCCCCGGCTACGCGGGCAGCTGCCAGTCGACGGGGGCGGCGCCCTGCTGCACGAGCAGCTCGTTGGCGCGCGAGAACGGCCGCGATCCGAAGAAGCCGCGGCTCGCCGACAATGGCGACGGATGCGCCGATTCGATGATCGGCGTCGTCCCGAGCAGCGGGCGCAGGTTCGCGGCATCCCGACCCCAGAGGATGGCCACGAGGGGCCGGTCGCGCGCGGCGAGCGTGCGGATGGCGTGCTCCGTCACCTTCTCCCAGCCCCACCCGCGATGGGATGCCGGAGCCCCGGGCGCGACGGTGAGCACGCGGTTCAGCAGCATGACGCCCTGATCGCTCCAGGCCGACAGATCACCGTGCGGGGCGCGGGGGATGCCGAGATCGGCCTCGAGCTCCTGGTAGATGTTCGCGAGACTCCGCGGCAGCGGACGGACATGCGCATCGACGGCGAACGACAGACCGATCGGGTGCCCCGGCGTCGGGTACGGGTCCTGCCCGACGATGAGCACTTTCACGTCGGACAGCGGGCGCTGGAACGCGCGCAGCACTCGGTCCCCCGCCGGCAGGTACTGACGGCCCTCGGCCACCTCGGCGCGCAGCCGGTCGCCGAGCGCGGCGATGTCGGGCGCCACCGGCCCGAGCGCGGCCGACCAGTCGGGGTCCATGAGACCCGCGTCGGCGAGCTCCGGCAGCGTGAGGGCCATCACGGCGCCTCGGCCCGCGTCGCGGTCGTCGTCATGACGAGCTCGATTCCGCCCTCCACCGTCGACGCGGCGAACGAGACCGTCGCCGCCGAGAGTTCCTGGAGCGAGGCGACGTGCGTGCCTCCGCACGGAATGCGCGCGGCCGCGCCGGGCAGGTCGCACACCCACCTGCGGCGGTCGGCCAGGGCATCGCCCTCGCGTTCGATGCGAACGGCGCCGCCGGCCGCGAGCCACTTCGCCAGCTGTGCGTCGACGCGCGCGGCGAGCGCGTCGAGGTCCGCGAGCGCCTCCGGATCGAATCCCTTGCGCCGCAGCGACTTGCCGATGCGGTACACATCGACGGCGCCGTCCGCGACGATGTGCGACTCCTGGATCGCGAGCGCATCGAAGGCGGGCGAACCGAGGGTGTCGGACGGGGCATCCTTGCGCCAGGCGCCCGCGAGGGCCGCGTCGAGGGCGAGCGAGGCGAGGTGGCACGCTGTGTGCCCGGCCGAGAGCGCGGCGCGGTACGCACCATCCACCGTCACGTCGACGGCGTCGCCCTCGGCGATCGGCGTCTCTCCGTCGACCAGGTGCGCGACGACGAAGGTCCACCCCTCGGTGCCGGTGCGCACCACCACCTCCTTGCCGAGCAGGAGCCGGTCGTCCGGTGACGCGTCCACCGGAAGCGCGCCCACCACCGCGTCGACCACTGCGAGGTCGGCGCCCGCGATGCTCAGCGTGCCGCGATCGGCCGGCTGGTCGGGCCACGCCGTGTCGACGGGATGGAACGCGGTCTGGTCGAGCACGACGGCCCTCCGGCCGTCACCGGCGTCCGCGACGTGCACGACAGTGCTCTGCGACGCGGTCGCGCCCACCGGGTAGGTGACGGCAGTGCCGCCGGTCGGGATCACAGCTCCTCCGTGCCGCGAGGACGCAGCGGACCGCGGGCGAGGAGGTACTGCGCGGACTGCGCCACCGGCCGCATGGTGATGAGGTCGAGGTTGACGTGGCCGGGCGAATTGAGGGCGTAGGCGATCACGTCGGCCACGTCTGCAGCGGTGAGCGGGTTGTCGACGCCGTCGTACACCCGCTCGGCGGCGGCGCTGTCGCCACCGAGGCGATTCAGCGTGAACTCGGGCGTGTGCACCATGCCGGGGGCGACCTCCACGACGCGGATCGGCTCGCCGTTGAGCTCGAGACGAAGCGCATGCGCGAGCATCGCCTCGCCCGCCTTGGCGGCGTTGTAGCCGGAGCCGCCGGCATACGCGGTCTGCGCGGCGGTCGAGGTGACGAAGAGGGTGTCGGCGTGACCGTCGGATGCCGCGCCCCGCCGCAGCTGCGGCAGCAGCGCCGAGACGAGCCGCTGCGCCGAGAGGACGTTGGCCTCGAACATCCACTGCCAGTCCTCGACGCGACCGTCCTCGACGCGATCGGTGCCGCGTGCGCCGCCCGCGACGTGCACGAGCGCGTGGAGCGGACCCGTCTCGGCGAGGAAGGTGGCGAGCGCCTCGACATCGGCGTCGCTCGTCAGGTCGGCGGCGAACGATCCCGAACCCGTCTCGGCCTCCAGGGCCGCGAGCCTGTCGGCACGTCGCGCCACGCCCACCACGTCCCAGCCCGTCGCGCGGAGCGCGCGCACCGCCGCCTCGCCGATCCCCGAGCTCGCGCCGGTCACCACTGCACGTCTGTTCGCCATGCCTCCACGCTACCCACCCGCGGCCCGTCCTCCTCTCCGCCCCGCCTCCCGGTTGACGTGGCGGGCGAGGCGGCGCGCGGGAGGGGCCAGCCAGCGGGAAAGGCGCGGGGAGCGGAGCCGAGGAGGTTACGTCACATTTCCGGAGGGTTGTTGACAACACGGGTGGATCCGTACTGTCGAACCCGGCTGGGGGCGCCTGCTCCCGGCATCCGATCCCGCAGGAGCCAAGCCATGTCCGCACCCGAGAACTGGCGTTTCGAGACCAAGCAGATCCACTCGGGGGCCCAGCCCGATCCGGTGACGAAGGCTCGCGCGACGCCGATCTACCAGACCACGTCGTACGTCTTCGACAACGCCGACCACGCGGCGAACCTCTTCGCCCTCGCGGAGTTCGGCAACATCTACACGCGCATCCAGAACCCGACGCAGGCCGTCGTCGAGGAGCGCCTCGCCGCGCTCGAGGGCGGCACCGGCGCGCTCCTCCTCGCGAGCGGGCAGGCGGCGGCCACCTCCGCCGTCCTCAACATCGCCGAGTCCGGGGACCACATCGTGTCGTCGAGCTCGATCTACGGCGGCACGTACAACCTCTTCAAGTACACGCTGGCCAAGCTCGGCATCGAGACGACGTTCGTCGAGAACCAGGACGACGCCGAGGAGTGGCGCCGCGCGGTCCGGCCGAACACGAAGCTCTTCTTCGCCGAGACCATCGGCAACCCGAAGATCAACGTGCTCGACATCCGCACCGTCGCGGACGTCGCGCACGAGAACGGCGTGCCGCTCATCGTGGACAACACGATCGCCACGCCGTACCTCATCAAGCCGTTCGAGCACGGCGCCGACATCATCGTCCACTCCGCGACGAAGTTCCTCGGCGGCCACGGCACCACCATCGGAGGCGTGATCGTCGACGGCGGCACGTTCGAGTGGTCGAAGAACGTCGAGAAGTTCCCGGGGCTCACCGTTCCCGACCCGTCGTACCACGGCGCGTCGTACACCGCCGCGGTCGGCGACGGCCTCGCGTACATCATCAAGGCGCGCGTGCAGCTGCTGCGCGACCTGGGTGCCGCGATCTCGCCGAACAGCGCGTGGCTGCTCATCCAGGGCATCGAGACGCTGTCGCTGCGCGTGGAGCGCCACGTGCAGAACGCGCAGGAGATCGCCGAGTGGCTCGAGAACCACGCCGACGTCGCGTCGGTCAACTACTCGGGCCTGCCCACCTCGCCCTGGTACGCCGCCGCCAACAACTACGCCCCGAAGGGCGTGGGCGCGGTGCTGTCGTTCGAGCTCAAGGGCGGTGTCGAGGCGGGCCGCGAGTTCGTCAACTCGCTGACGCTGTTCAGCCACCTGGCGAACATCGGCGACGTGCGCTCGCTCGTGATCCACCCGGCCTCGACCACGCACTCGCAGCTCACCCCCGAGCAGCAGCTCACGACCGGCGTCACGCCGGGACTCGTGCGCCTGTCGGTCGGGCTCGAGAACATCGACGACCTCAAGGCCGACCTCGAGCAGGCGCTCGCGGCGGCCCGGCGCGTGTCGGAGGCCGCTCGCGCCTGATAATCCCTCCTCGGGAACGGATGCCTCTGCCCGGCGCACTGCGCCGGCGGAGGCATCCGTCATTCGGGGTCTTCGGACGTCAGGTCGGCGGCGAGCTGCTCCGGCGTGAGATGCGCCCCCGGCACCGGACGGGGCAGCGGCGGCGCGGCGGCGGCGGTGTGCCACGGCTGCGGGTCCGCACCGGCGTCCTCGCTCGCGTCCGCGGGCTCGAAGAGCACGTCGACATCGTGATCGATGTCGTGCTCCTCCGGCGGAGCGGACGGCGACGGCTCATGGGCGGGCATGAAGGGCTCAGCGCTGGACATCCGCGCATCATCCCACGAGCGCGTGCACGGACGATGTCACGCGCCGCGCACCAGGCACCCGTAACAGACCGCGTGCGACCGCACGGGCACGCGAGAATGGACGAATGGACTGGCAGACCTCCGAAGACACGGTGCCGAGCGCGCCGGTGACGGAGGCCGACGCCCGCCTGCTGCTGGGGCGACCGCCGGCGACCGGCGCGTGGCGTGACGGCGACCCGGTCGGCGACCGCCAGTTCGCCGCCTTCGGCTCGTTCCGCACCGAGGGCGGAAGAGAGCTGCCCGCCTACCGCCTCGCCTACGAGACGTGGGGCGAGCTGAACGCCGCACGCGACAACGCCGTGCTCGTGCTGCACGCCCTCACCGGCGACAGCCACGTCCGCGGACCGGCAGGGGCGGGGCATCCGACGTCCGGATGGTGGGACGACATCGTCGGCCCGGGCGCGCCCATCGACACTGACCGCTGGTTCGTCATCGCTCCCAACATGCTCGGCGGATGCCAGGGCTCGACGGGTCCGGCATCCATCGGCCCGGACGGTTACGAGTGGGCCTCGCGCTTCCCGTACCTGACGATCCGCGACCAGGTCGCCGCCCAGGTGCGCCTCGCCGATGCGCTCGGCATCGACGTGTGGGCGGCGGTCGTCGGCGGATCGATGGGCGGCATGCACGCCCTCGAGTGGGCGGTGATGCTGCCCGATCGCGTCGCCCGCGTCGGCATCCTGTCGTCGCCGCCGGTGAACACCGCCGATCAGATCGCGCTCAACTCGGTGCAGCAGGAGGCCATCCGCATCGACCCGCGCTTCCAGGGCGGCGAGTACTACGATGCGGGAGACGGCGACGGCCCGAACCGCGGTCTCGCGCTCGCCCGGCGCATGGCGCTCCTCAACTACCGCTCCCCCACCGAGCTCAATCAGCGGTTCCAGCGCAGCTGGCAGTCGGGAGTGAGCCCGCTCGGCCACGACGGGCGCTTCGCCGTCGAGTCCTACCTCGACTTCCACGGCAACAAGTTCACGCGGCGCTTCGACGCGAACTCGTACATCGCCCTCGTCGAGGCGATGAACTCGCACGACGTCGGCCGGGACCGCGGAGGCGTCGAGGACGCCCTCTCCCTCGTCACCGCGACGACGCTCGTGCTCGGCATCGACAGCGACCGCCTGTTCCCGATCGACGGGCAGCACCGCATCGCCCGCGGCATCCGTCATACCCTCGACGGCGACCGCGCGGTCGTGCTCGCGAGCGACTTCGGCCACGACGGGTTCCTCATCGAGACGCACGCCGTCGGCGCGCACCTCCGGCGCCTGCTCGAGGCCTGAATCCGCCGCGACGGTATCAGCGTCCGCCATGCGGTCCTCCCACTGGGCAATGTCCCAAGGAGGGAATCATGAGCACTGACACCACCACACCGGGTGCGAAGTCGCCCGGAGACGCCTTCGCCGCGCAGCCCTTCCTGCGAGAGCAGCTCGGCCTGAACGGCACGCGCGAGAGGTCGCCCGGGGAGCGGCAGGCGCCGCGGCTTCCCGTCGACATCCGCGGGTCGCTGGAGGCGGTACGACCGGAGCACGGGCGGTTCCACGGCGCGAAGTTCTCGCTCGGGTACTTCCCCGCGCACGAGGTGTTCTCGTCGGCGGCCGACAAGTTCGGCTATCTGACGAAGCCCAAGGTGCGCGCCGCCAGCCGGCTGCCCGTCGACGACGCGACGCGCGCCCTGCTCACCCAGCTCGGCGACCTCATGGCGAACAGCGGTCGCGAGACCGCCGACGACTCGGCGACGCCGTCGGGCTACACGTACGTCGGGCAGTTCGTCGATCACGACATCACCCTCGATGTCTCGTCGGCGCTGGACGCGCCGGAGCTCGTCGACGCGGCGGTCATCAACAACATGCGCTCGCCGATGCTCGATCTCGACAGCGTGTACGGCAGGGGCCCCGCGGTCGACGCGTTCCTGTACGCGGCGCCCGCACCGGGAGAACCGGCATCCGCGTTCCGGATGCTGCTCGGCACGAATCTGCAGAGCGGCCCGGGCGGCGCCGGCGGCGCAGCGGGTGGCAACGGCATCATCGCGCACACCGACTTCGACGTGCCGCGCACCTCGGCGCTCACGGCGATCATCGGCGACCCCCGCAACAACGAGAACCTGATCGTCTCGCAGCTGCATCACACGATGCTGCGCTTCCACAACGCCATCGTCGACGCGCTGATCGCCTCCGGGTTCACCGGCGACATCTTCGTCGCGGCGAAGCGGGAGGCGACGCTGCACTATCAGTGGGCGGTGCTGCACGACTTCCTGCCGCGCATCTGCGGTCAGGCGGCCGTCGACGACGCCGTGGCCAACGTGAAGGCGAAGCCGAACAGCCCGTTCCAGATGCCCGTGGAGTTCTCGGTCGCCGCGTACCGGTTCGGGCACAGCATGATCCGCGACCAGTACTGGCTGAACTTCGAACTGCGCAACAAGCCGATGTCGGACGTCTTCAAGTTCATCCACGAACCGCACCTGCCGGTCCGCTCGAACTGGGTGGTCGACTTCAACGCGTTCTTCGAGACCGGCTTCGCCGTTCCCGTGTTCAACAACGCGCGCAAGATCGACAGTGTGCTCGCCAGCGCGCTCGAGGACCTCGACGGCAGCGGCTCCAACGCGCTCATGAGCATCCTCGCGACGCGCAACCTGCACCGCGGCCTCGTGCTGGGCCTGCCCAGCGGGCAGGCCACCGCGGCCGCGCTCGGCGTGCCAGTCCTCACCACCGCGCAGCTGACCGACGGGCTCCCCGCCGACGAGATCGCGGTGCTGCAGCAGCAGAACGGCCTTCTCCTCGAGAAGACGCCGCTGTGGTACTACGTGCTGCGCGAGGCGATGGTCACCAGCGCCGGGGAGCACCTCGGACCGCTCGGGGCGAAGATCGTGGCGGACACCTTCGTGACGCTCCTGCGCCGCGATGCGCTGTCGATCCTCAACGTCGCGTTCAGCCCGACGCGGGGAGCGACCCCGGGGGCGTTCACGTTCGCGGACCTGGTGCGTATCGCCGATGTGATCGGCGCCTGAGGCCGGCTCAGCCCGTGCGCTCGTAGCGCCACGGGAGAGCGCCGATCTCGAGGCGATGACGGGATCCGGATGCCGCGGCCGCGGCATCCGGATCCCATTCGTCGTCGCCCT
Source organism: Microbacterium sp. ZW T2_14 (assembly GCF_044987405.1). NCBI lineage: Bacteria > Bacillati > Actinomycetota > Actinomycetes > Micrococcales > Microbacteriaceae > Microbacterium > Microbacterium sp. ZW T2_14. The sequence goes on from NZ_JBJDRK010000025.1 coordinate 58,971, forward strand.
GCCACAGCAGCACGGGTCCTTCGCCGCCGCGGCGGGCCACCGTCTCGAAATGCTGGACACCGCCGAGCCGCGCCGCACCGAGGACCGAAGCGGTGTCGGCGTGGGCGGCCAGGCCGTGCAGGGTCACCCAGGTCGGCGGATACAGCGTGAGCTCGCCGCGGCCATGCCGCGCCAGCGCGTCGGCGGGGCGCATCCACTCGGCCGCGACCGCTTCGTCGGGCGACAGCGCGATCACGCCGGCGGCGGACGGCGCGACGAAGAACCAGGTGCGGATCCGCAGGGCGAGCCCGGGTGGCGGGTCCCAGCACGACAGCGTGACGAGTGCGTCCGGATCGACAGCGAGAGCCGTCTCCTCGTGCGTCTCGCGCACGCCCGCGCTGCGGGCGACCGCTTCCTCGGGCTCGTCGGCGGCGCGGCGGTCCGCGGGCTCGAGCTTGCCGCCCGGAAACACCCACGCGCCGGCGAACGAGCCGCGGTCGGGCCGCTCGATCATCAGCGCCTCCAGCCCGTCCACCCCGTCACGCAGGAGGACGACGGTCGCCGCCACGGGGACCGACGGATCCGTGGCGTCCTCGGGGCGACGCGAGCGCGCGCCACCCATCGAGTCGCTCAGCGCCTGCAGCGTGCGGTCGGCGGGCGTAGGCTCCGGCATCCGCCCACTCTACCCAGCACGGGAACCGCGGCTGCGGGCGCCGCCGTCACGCGTTCACGAGCTCTCCGCGCCGCTCGGCGGAGAGGCTGGCCGTCGCCAGCACGAGTCCTCCGCCGGCGAGGGCCACTCCCACCCACGCGGGGGCGAGGAAGCCCCAGCCCGCCGCGATCACGACGCCGCCGAGGAACGCGCCGAGGCTGTTGCCGATGTTGAGGGCGGAGTGGTTGAGCGCGGCTGCGATCGACTGGTTGTCCTGCGCGACGTCCATCAGACGCGTCTGGATCCGTCGGGCTGAGCGCCGACGCGACGAAGCCGGTCGCGAACACGAAGAAGCCCAGGGCCCAGATCCAGTGCGCGGTCACAGCGAGGAGCGCGAGCACGAGCGCCAGCCCGATCAGCCCGCCCACCAGGGTGCGCTTCAGGTCGACATCGGCGAGGTGGCCGCCGACGAGGTTTCCGACCGTCATGCCGAGCCCCATGACCACGAGCACGATCGGCACGACCCACGCGGGCGAGCCGGCGACCTCCGTCACCAGCGGCGCGATGTAGCTGTAGACCGCGAAGAAGCCGCCGAAGCCGATCGCCCCGACGCCGAGCGCGAGCCACACCTGACCGATGCGGAACACCTTCAGCTCGGCACGCAGCGTGCGGCTCGGATCGCCTGGTCGCTCGGGCACGAAGAACGCGATGAGGACCGTGGCGGCGGCGAAGATCGCCGCGACCACCATGAAGGCGGCCCGCCAGCCCACCTGCTGCCCGAGGTACGTGCCGAGCGGCACGCCCACCACGTTCGCGACAGTGAGGCCGGTCAGCACGAACGCGACCCCCTTGGCGCGCATGCCGGGGCCGAGCACGTCGGCGGCGACGAGCGCGCCGATGCCGAAGTACGCGCCGTGCGGGAGGCCTGCCAGGAATCGGGATGCCGCGACCCATTCGAACGTCGGAGCCAGGAACGTCAGCGCGTTGAACACGGTGAGCGCCAGCGCGAGTCCGATCATCACGCGCCGGCGGGGATACTTGGCCACGGCGCCCGCGATCGTCGGAGCACCGACGACCACGCCGAGCGCATAGAGCGAGATCAGCCAGCCGGCCTGTGCGATGGCGTCCTCCGAGCGCGTCGCCCAGAGCGACGGCAGCAGGTCCTCGCCGATGTCAGGCAGCAGCCCCATCACGACGAACTCGGTCATGCCGATGCCGAAGCTGCCGACGGCGAGCGACAGGAGCGCCCACATCGCCGCCTTCTTCGACAGCGAGCGCGACGTCAGTTCGGAGGAGGACACCACGTCACGCTAGCGGTGGCCGTGCCCCGCTGTCGAATCGATTCGGCACGCCGGCCGAGAACAGGTGGCGCGACAGCCCTAGTCGAGGCTGCCTTCGACATCCTGTCGTTCGACCGCGGCCTCCAAGCGCTCGATCTTGCCGTCCAGCTCACCCGAATATCCGGGCCGGATGTCGGCCTTGAGCACGAGCGAGACGCGCGAGCCGTAGGGTGCGACCGCCTCGGTGGCGCGCTTGACGACGTCGAAGACCTCGTCCCACTCCCCCTCGACCTCGGTGAACATCGAGGTGGTGCGGTGCGGAAGACCGCTGTCGCGGACCACCCGCACCGCGGCGGCCACGGCGTCGTGCACCGAGCCGTCGGCGCGGCCGGTCCCACTGGGGGCGACGGAGAAGGCGACGAGCATTCGAACCTCCGGTTCTCGAGGGATGTCGCGAAGCCGCGACGCGCGCGGCCCCGACCTACTCTGGCACGGGCAGCGGCACCCGTCGGCGCACGCGGACACGCGACAGGCGCACCACGACCCACGCGAACAGGCCCACCAGCAGCACGTTCCGTACGACGAGGAGCGCCACCCCCGCGGGCATGAGCGCCAGGATCGCGTCGTACCAGAAGGGGAAGATCAGCTGGGTGAGCGTCAGAAGCACCAGCGTCAGCACGGCCGGCCGCCACCAGCGCCGCACCTGGAGGACCAGCCCGACGACGACCGGCGCCACGAGCCAGGTCATGTACTGGGGCGAGCCGACCTTGTTGAGCACGATGAACCCGAGGACGAGGGCGGCGGCGAGCGGGGGGAACAGAGCCACGAACGACGCGCCCCGCCACGCCTTGAACGCACCCACTGCCGCGATCGCCAGCATGCCGACGACGAGCACCGGGGTCATCACGGCGATCACGGCATCCATGCCGGGTCCGGTCACCTGGAACGTGATCAGGTCCGCGTCGTAGACCACCGCGGCGCCAGGCACCCCGGCCGCCGCGAGCAGCATGTAGACCGTGCTGACCGGAGCCTCGATCTGAAGCCCGCGCGCGGTCTGGTCGCCGACGAAGCCGAAGAGGCGCGCGCCTCCCCCGGCCAGCACGACGGCGATCACCACGACGGCGGAGACGGC
>NZ_JBJDRK010000026.1:0-61296 GCF_044987405.1 Microbacterium sp. ZW T2_14
GTTCATGCGGTTGCTGCCCGCGCCCAGCGCGCCACGGAGGCCCGCGGTGCCGAACGCGAGCCGCGTCGAGAAGCGGTCGGCGAGCTCCGCCGCCGCTGCCGTGTCGCCGGACTCCGCGCCCTCGATGAGCGCGCGCAGCTCGCTGCGCGTCACGCCGTCCGGGTCCTGCGCCAGCCACGAGTGTGCGCGCGCGAGCACGTCGGCTGCCGCGTCCGCGCCGGTCGGCACCTTGTCCGGTGCCGGCTCCTGTGTGTCCGGGCGGGCGGCCGGCACCTCCGCGCCGCTCACAGTGCGCCGATCACGCGGGCGAGGAGCGAGGAGATGACCGGCTCGGCCTCGCGGCCGGCGTCGAGCACCTCCTGGTGGCTGAGCGGTGTCTTCTGGATGCCGGCGGCCATGTTGGTGATGAGCGAGAAGCCGAGGATCTCCATGCCCGCCTGACGCGCGGCGATCGCCTCGAGCGCCGTCGACATGCCGACGATGTGGCCGCCGATCGCCTTGGCCATCTGCACCTCGGCCGGAGTCTCGTACTGGGGGCCGCGGAACTGGCAGTACACGCCCTCATCGAGGCTGGGGTCGATCGAGCGCGCGAGGTCGCGCAGCCGCAGCGAGTAGAGGTCGGTGAGGTCGATGAACGTCGCGCCCTCGAGCGGCGAATCGCCGGTGAGGTTGATGTGGTCGCTGATCAGCACCGGTCGGCCAGGCGTCCAGGTGTGCTTGATGCCGCCGGCTCCGTTGGTGAGCACCATCGTGCGCGCTCCCGCCGCAGCGGCGGTGCGCACGCTGTGCACCACGCGCCGCACACCGTAGCCCTCGTAGTAGTGGGTGCGGGCGCCGATCACCAGCACGCGGCGGCCCTTGGGCGTGACGACGCTGCGGAGCGTCCCGACGTGACCGCTCAGCGCCGGCGCGCTGAAGCCCGTCACCTGGGTCGCGGGGAAGGTCGCCGTCGTCTCGCCGAGGAGCTCCGCGGCCTTGCCCCAGCCGCTGCCGAGGGTCAGCGCGATGTCGTGACGCTCGACGCGGGTGATGCGGGCGATGTCCTCCGCGGCGGCGGCGGCGACCTCGAAGGGGTCGGCCGTGGGGTCGTCGAGAGGATTGCCGGTGGTGTCTGACATGCCACCACTTTAGGAACCGCCGGGGCGCAGGGCCAGCGGGGGCGGTCCGCCGCGCTTTCGGGAGTGTCGCCGGATGTGTCGTGGTCGGCGCATCCGGCAGGGGAGAATGGAATCCATGTCGATCAGCTTCGAGACCACCCAGAGTGTCGCCATCCTCGGCGGCGGACCCGGAGGCTACGACGCGGCGCTGGCCGCCGCCCAGCTCGGAGCAGAGGTGACGGTGGTCGAGCGCGCGGGCATCGGAGGCTCGGCGGTGATCACCGACGTCGTCCCCTCGAAGTCCCTCATCGCCACAGCCGACGCTGCGGTGGCCATCGCGGGCGCCGGCGATCTCGGCGTGCAGCTGTTCGCGAAGGGCAAGGACGGCAAGCCGCTGAAGCCCGAGATCGCGATCAATCTGAGCGCCGTCAACAAGCGCCTGCTGACCCTGGCCCGGCAGCAGTCCGACGACATGCGCGCATCGCTGGTCGAGGCGGGCGTCCGCATCATCTCCGGGCACGGCCGGCTCGAGGGCGACCACGCGGTCGTCGTGTCGACCGGCCCGGGCGGAACGGACTTCGACCGCATCGAGGCCGACACGCTCGTCGTCTCGACCGGCTCGTCCCCGCGCGAGCTGGCGAGTGCCAAGCCCGACGGTGTCCGCATCCTGACCTGGACACAGCTCTACAACATGAGCGCCCTTCCGGTGCACCTCATCGTCGTGGGCTCGGGCGTGACCGGCGCCGAGTTCGCCGGCGCCTACATGAACCTGGGGGCGAAGGTCACGCTGGTCTCCAGCCGTGACCAGGTGCTGCCGGGGGAGGACAAGGATGCCGCCGCCGTCCTCGAGCGCGTCTTCAAGCGCGGCGGCATGAAGGTGCTGTCGAAGTCGCGGGCCGAGAAGGTCGAGAACACCGGCGACGGCGTCGTCGTGACGATGTCGGATGGCCGCACCGTCGAAGGAAGCCACTGCCTCATGGCCGTCGGCTCCATCCCGAACACCGCGGGCATCGGACTCGAAGAGGCCGGAATCCAGATGACGGAGGCCGGCAACATCCAGGTCAACCGCGTCGCCCGTACCTCCGTGCCGAACATCTACGCCGCCGGGGACTGCACCACCTTCGTGCCGCTCGCATCGGTCGCCTCGATGCAGGGCCGCACCGCCATCTTCCACGCGCTGGGCGACATCGTCATCCCGCTCGAGCGCCGCCGCATCACCTCGAACATCTTCACCGCGCCCGAGATCGCGACGATCGGCTGGCAGGAGAAGGACATCGAGGACGGCCACATCAACGGCGTCGTGCACAAGCTGCCGCTGGCGGCCAACCCGCGCGCCAAGATGATGGGCATCAAGGACGGCTTCGTGAAGATCATCGCCCGGGAGGGCAGCGGCACCGTCATCGGCGGCGTGATCGTCGCCCCCCGTGCGTCGGAGCTCATCTACCCGATCGCGATCGCCGTCGAGCGCCGCCTCACCGTCGACCAGGTCTCGCGCGTGTTCGCGGTCTACCCGTCGCTGTCGGGCAGCATCACCGACGCGGCCCGGGCGATGCACGTCGTCGACCACAACGTCTACGGCGGCTGACCTCGAGCGGTCCCTGAGCCTGTCGATGAGCGGATGCCGCGGCCCGCGGCATCCGTCCTCGCATCGCTAACCGAGCCCGGTGTGGGCGCCCCACAGCTCCGCCGCACGGTCGGCCGCGGCGTCGACGAGGGCGCGCAGCTCGGGGCGGTCGGGCATCGCGAACGAGACGTAGGCTCCGCGTCCGCCCGCGACCGGCCGGCCGTAGGCCTTCACCGCCAGGCTGCCGTCGGGCAGCAGCCGCACGGTCAGGGTCTGCAGCTCGAACTGCTCGCCGCGGCGGGTGTCGTGCCAGCGCAGCTCGGGCGGGATCACGACGTTGACCGCCGCCGCGGTCACGTCGGGAGCGGCGCCTCCGGCCGCTGACGTCTCGGACGGTGGCGGTGTCGCATCCATCCCGCCATCCTGCCGCGGGCCGCTGCCGGAGGGAACTGCCGTCAGGAGATCGTCAGCAGCTGGTGACCGGCCGACACCGTGGTGCCGGGGTTCGCGTTGATCGCGCCGATCACGCCGTCCTTGTGCGCCTGGATCGGCTGCTCCATCTTCATGGCCTCGAGCACGACGACCAGGTCGCCCTTGACGACCTGCTGGCCCTCCTCGACCGCGATCTTGACGATCGTGGCCTGCATCGGCGACTTCACCGCGTCACCCGACGCGCCGGCGACCACGGTCGGGGCGTGCGAGCGCCGCGACGGCGGCACGGCGGCGGGGCGACCGGCGACACCGGGTGCGGCGACCACGCGGTCGGGAAGGCTCACCTCGAGGCGCTTGCCCGCGACCTCGACCACGACGGTGTGGCGCGCTTCGGACGGTGCCGGCGCGTCGAGCTCGCCGTCCCACGGCGGGATGTCGTTCACGAACTCGGTCTCGATCCAGCGCGTGTAGACGCCGAACCGGCCGTCCGCCGCGACGAACGCGGGGTCGCGGACCACGGCGCGGTGGAACGGCAGGACGGTGGGGAGCCCCGACACCTCGAACTCGTCGAGAGCGCGACGCGAGCGCTCGAGCGCTTCGGCGCGGTCGCGGCCGGTGACGATGATCTTGGCGAGCAGCGAGTCGAACGCGCCCGACACGCTGTCGCCGGCGGTGACCCCGGAGTCGAGACGGATGCCGGGGCCGCCGAACGTCTTGAACACGTGGATCGGACCGGGCTGGGGGAGGAAGCCGCGCCCGGGGTCCTCCCCGTTGATGCGGAACTCGATCGAGTGGCCCTCGGGCTTCGGATCGTCGTACCCGAGCTCTCCGCCCTCGGCGAGACGGAACTGCTCGCGCACGAGGTCGATGCCGGTGACCTCCTCCGACACCGGGTGCTCGACCTGGAGGCGCGTGTTGACCTCGAGGAACGAGATCGTGCCGTCGGCGCCGATCAGGAACTCGCAGGTGCCCGCGCCGACGTAGCCGACCTCCTTGAGGATGGCCTTCGACGCGTCGTAGAGGATCCGGTTCTGCTGGTCCGAGAGGAACGGCGCCGGTGCCTCCTCCACCAGCTTCTGGTGGCGGCGCTGCAGCGAGCAGTCGCGCGTCGAGATCACGACGACGTTGCCCGCGGCATCCGCGAGGCACTGCGTCTCGACGTGGCGCGGCTTGTCGAGGTACTTCTCGACGAAGCACTCGCCGCGGCCGAAGGCGCTGATCGCCTCGCGCGTGGCCGACTCGAACATCTCGGGCACTTCGTCGATCGTGCGGGCGACCTTGAGGCCTCGCCCGCCGCCGCCGTACGCCGCCTTGATGGCGATGGGGAGACCCACCTGCTCGGCGAACGCGACGACCTCGTCGGCGCCCGCGACGGGGCCGGGGGTGCCCGGTGCGAGGGGGGCTCCGACCTTCTCCGCCACTGCGCGGGCGGTCACCTTGTCGCCGAGCGCCTCGATCGCCTCGGGCGACGGGCCGATCCAGACCAGTCCGGCCGCGATCACGGCGCGGGCGAAGTCGGCGTTCTCGGCGAGGAACCCGTAGCCCGGGTGGACGGCGTCGGCGCCCGAGCGGCGCGCGACCGAGAGGATCTTGTCGATCGACAGGTAGGTGTCGGCGCTGGTGACGCCCTCGAGCGCGTACGCCTCGTCGGCGAGGCGGGCGTGGAGGGCGTCGCGGTCCTGGTCGGCGTAGACGGCGACGGAGGCCTTCCCCGCATCCCGAGCGGCGCGTATGACGCGTACGGCGATCTCGCCGCGGTTGGCAATGAGAACCTTGGCGATCTGGGGCATGGATGCCAGCCTACCGACGGCATCCCGAGGGCTTTTGACCGGTTCATACAAGAACCGACGAGAAACGTGGGATTCCTACTACAAGCCCCGTCCACCCCGGCGATGCCTGCGCTACAGCGCGACGGGCTCGGTCTCCGATGACCCGAGCGACGGGTCCGTGGTGTTCCACAGTGCCGTCCACTCGACGCCCAGCTCGCGGACCAGCAGGCGCACCGTCGACACTGACATGCCGACGACAGTCGAAGGGTCGCCCTCCACGCGCTCGATGAAGGCGCCGCCCAGACTGTCGACGGTGAACGCTCCGGCCACGTGCAGCGGCTCGCCGGAGGCGACGTACGCCTCGATCTCGGCATCCGTCACGTCCTCGACGAAGGAGACGGATGCCGCGGCCGTCGCATGCACCTCGCGCGGCGCTTCGCCGGGCTCGATGCGCACGACGGCGTGGCCCGAGTGCAGCACGCCGGTGCGGCCGCGCATCGCGCGCCACCGCGCGATCGCGTTCTCGGGGGTGTAGGGCTTGCCGAGCACCTCGCCGTCGAGCTCGAACATCGAGTCACCGCCGATGACGATGCCGTCGAAGTCGGGGATGTCGTCGCGCAGCCGTGCCGCCACGTCCGCGGCCTTCCGGCGAGCGAGCAGGAGCACGTGCTCGTCGGGCGCCAGGGTGCGGCTCTCCGACGCCTCGACCGTCGCGATGACGGCCTCTTCGTCGACGTCCGGGGCGACGGTCAGGGGCCGGATGCCGAACTGTCCCAGCAGCATGAGCCGGGCGGGGGAGGTCGAGGCGAGGCAGACGCGCATGCTCCCACGGTACGCGGCCGAGCCGTAGGCTCGACGGATGAGCGGAACCGGCGACCTCCTCGACCTCGACATCACGGGCGTCGCCCACGGCGGCGTCTTCGTCGCGCGGCACGAGGGGCGGGTCGTGTTCGTGCCCGACACGATTCCGGGGGAGCGCGTCCGCGTGCGTCTCACCGACACGGCGAAGTCGTCGTTCTGGCGGGCCGAGACGCTCGAGGTGCTCGATGCGTCGCCGCACCGGCAGCTGCACGTGTGGCGCCAGGCCGACGTCGACGTGCCGCCCGAGCAGCGTCCCGGCGGGGCCGACTTCGGGCACATCTCTCTCGAGCATCAGCGCCGGCTCAAGCTCGAGGTGCTGCTCGATGCGCTGCACCGGTTCGGCGGCGTCTCCGACGCCACCGCGAGTATCGAGTCGGCGCTTCCGATCCTCGGTGAGTCCACCGACGCGCTCGCCGGCGACCCGGTCGCCGAGGAGACGTTCGACGGCACCGCCTGGCGCACGCGCGTCAGCCTGCACGTGGATGCCGATGGCAATATCGGCCAGTACGCCGCTCGCAGCCACCGGGTCGTGCCGCTCGAGGACCTGCCGCTCGCGACCGCGGAGGTCGAGCAGGCCGCCCTGGAACTCCGTGGCGGCGAGCCCGGGCGCCTGGACCTGGTGCAGCCGGCGGATGGGCGGGTTCGCGTGCTGCCGCGCCCGGAGCGCCGACCGGATGCCGGTGGCCGCCGCGGCAGCGGCCGCCGTGGTCGCCGCGCCCCCGAGGCGGAGACGGTCATCGAGCGCGTCGACGGGCGCGAGTTCCGCGTCGATGCGGGCGGCTTCTGGCAGGTGCACCGTCTCGCCGCCCACTCGCTCACCCGGACGGTGACGGAGGCCCTGCAGAGTCTGCGTGCCGACGGGCCGATCCGTCAGTCCGGTGGGCTCTGGATCGACCCCGAAGCCTCCCACCTCGATCTCTACGGCGGTGTCGGACTGTTCGCCGCGACGCTCGGAACGCTCGGCGGACCTTCGACGCGGGTGACCAGCGTCGAATCCGACCCACGCGCCACGGACCACGCCGGCGAGAACCTGGTCGACTGGGTCGGCGCGCGTGCCGAGACCGGGCGCGTCGACCGGTGGCTGGCGCGGCTGGAGGCCGAGGCATCCGCTATCGAGCGCGAGCGGCTGTCGCGGGGAGTCGTCCTGCTGGACCCGCCCCGCTCCGGGGCAGGACGCGAGGTCGTGGAGCACATCACGGCGCTCGCGCCCGCGACGGTGGTGTACGTGGCGTGCGATCCCGTCGCCCTGGCGCGGGACATCGCCACCTTCCGCGCCGGCGGCTACGACCTCGCCCGCGTCGATGCGCTGGATCTTTTCCCCAACTCGCATCACGTCGAAGCCGTGGCGGTTCTCACCCGCGGGTGACGCACGTGGCTAGGCTGGCCGAATGACACGGGTGGCCTTCATCGACGACCACGAGTCGGTTCGGCTCGGGCTCGAGGCGGCCTGCCTCCGTGCCGAGGCGATGAACGTCGCCTTCTCGGGAAGCACGGTGACGGAGTACGTGGACTGGCGCGCGTTCTCGCGCCACCCCCCGGCAGACGTCGTGGTGCTCGACCTCACGCTCGGCGACGGCACCACGGTGACCGAGAACGTGCGACGCCTGGTGCTCGACGGGTCGAGCGTGATCATCCACAGCGTCGCCGACCGGCCCGCGGCGGTGCGCGAGGCCCTCGCGGCCGGGGCGGCCGGCGTGGTGAGCAAGTCCTCGCCCATCGGCGACGTCATCGCGGCGGTGCGCACCGTGGCGCGGGGCGAGCCGCTCAACAACGTCGAGTGGGCCAGCGCCGTCGAGGGCGACCGTGCCTTCGCCGACGCCCAGCTGTCGGCCCGCGAGCGGGACGTGCTGCGGCTCTACGCCGCCGGCCTGCCGCTGAAGGTCGTCGCCGACCGGCTCGGAGTCGCCTACTCCACGGCGAAGGAGAACATCACGCGCATCCGCGTCAAATACGTCGAGGTCGGGCGCCCCGCGCCAACCAAGATCGACCTGCTGCACCGCGCCGTCGAGGACGGCATCCTCGTCGAACCGTCCGCCGACCCGGGAGACAGCACGCGTGGCCGTTGACGCGCAGACCGGCCTGCTCGACACGGCGTGGGGTCAGATCCCTCACTCCCCGCAGGTCACGGTCGGCATCGGGTCGTTCACGCGATCCCGCGTCGAGCGCATCATCTCGCTCGTCGGCGGCGCCTTCGGCTCGCTGATCCTGGGCCTCCAGGCCTTCCTGACCGCCCTCGGATCGACCGACGAGCGACCCGGCTGGCACGAGGCCCTGATGATCTCGGTGTTCGGCACGCTCGCCGTCATGATCCTCGCGTGCGTCATCGGGCGCGGCGTGCGGGTGGCGGCGGGCGTCTTCGCCCTCGTCTACGTGCTCGCGCTCGTCGCCTGGCCGATCGCCACCGACGGCGTCGTGTCGGCGTCCATCGACGAGCCGTGGATCTGGTACCTCCTGAACGTGGCCACGCTCGCCGCCGTCCTGGCCTTCCCCTTCCCGCTGCAGATCGGATGGACGATCCTCGCGCCCGTCCTCTTCGGCGTGGTCAGGCTCATGCAGGTCGGCTTCGCGAGCGAGTACTGGTTCACCGTCGGTCTCGACGTGTCATTCGCCCTGATCCTGGGCGGCGTCATCCTGACCCTCGGCTGGCTGTTCCGCTCGATGGCGGTGAACGTCGACGAGACGCGCGCTCGCGCGGTCGCCTCGTACGCCCGGGCGGCGGCGGCGGATGCGGCCGAACAGGAGCGCGTCGCCGTCGCCGCGCTGATGCACGACAGCGTGCTGGCTGCGCTCATCGCCGCCGAGCGGGCCAGCACGCCCCGTGAGCGGACGCTGGCCGCGTCGATGGCGCGAGAGGCGCTCACGCGGCTGGCCAACACCGAACAGGACGCGCACGAGGGAACAGACGAGCCGTGGGATGTCGCGGCGCTCGCGGCAGAGATCGACGCCGCGGCCGGTGAGCTCGGCGTGGATGTCGACATCCAGCGCGAGTTCGACGGTGCGGGACCGCCGATCCCCGGCCGGGTGGCGCGCGCGCTGGCGCTCGCCGCCACGCAGGCGGTGGCCAACGCCCTCCAGCACGCCGGGGGAGCGGGGCTCGGTATCGCCGTCATGGAGACGGGTGGGAGGGTGCGCGTCGAAGTGCACGACGCGGGCGAAGGCTTCGACCTCGACGCCGTCCCGGACGACCGGCTGGGCATCCGCGCGTCGATCATGGCCCGGGTCGCCGCGGTCGGCGGTCATGCGGATCTCGAGACCGGCCCGCACGGCACCGTCGTGCGACTCACCTGGCAGGAGTCCACGGCATGATCAGCGTGAAGAACGTGCTGCTCGTGCTGGCCGTGGCCTTCACGGCGTACCTCGCCGCGCGCGGTCTGTCGTGGGCCGGATCGGTTGCGCAGCCGCTCGTCGTCGTTGTCGCGCTGGCGTTCTACCTGGCGACCACGTGGCTCTGCATCTTCTGGGAGCCGGCGTCGACCCGCTCGACACCCGCGACGGATGCAGCGGCGGCCGCGACGGCAGCGGGTACGGAGGGCGATGCGAAGACGCTGGTCGACGGCATCCGTGGTCCTGTGCCGCTCCCCGCGATCGCTCAGATCCTGGCGCTCGCCTGCGCGGTGATCGTGCCCAGCGCGATCTCGGTCGCCGTGGGACCGGCGTCGCGGACCGAGCCGTTCGCGACGTGGTACCTCGGAGGAATCGGCGCGCTCATGACGATCGTCATGGTGCGGCGTCGGCCGTGGACCGCGTGGACCGGCATCGTCGCGCTCACAGTGGCCTCCATGGTCTGGATGGGTCCGCTCAACGCGCTCGCGCTCGGCCTCGTGGGTTCCATCGTGTGGGTGACGTGCGCGCAGCTGCTCGTGTTCTCGATGGACCGGGCCGCGCGCGACACCTCGCGCCTCACGCGGTTGCAGCGCGCCGCCAGCGGGTGGCAGACGTCGCAGGTCGTGCGCCAGCGCGAACGTCGGGTGCAGGTGCAGAAGGCGCTGGCGGTCGCCGGGCCGGTGCTGACGCGCACGGTCGCCCAGGCAGGCCGATTGACCGACGCCGACCGGCTGGAGGCGAGGATCGCCGAGGGCAAGCTCCGAGACGAGATGCGAGGGCCCAGGCTGCTCGACGATGCGGTGCGTGGCGAGCTCGAGCGCGCGCGGCGCCGGGGCGCCAATGTCACGGTTCTCGACGAGGGCGGGCTCGACGGCGTGGACGACGAGCAGCTCGGCGTGATCCGGGGCCAGCTTGCGGACGCACTGCGGTCGGCCGCCTCGGACCGGCTGTATATCCGCACCTCGCCTGATGAGCGGGTCGCGGTCACCGTCGTGGGACGCTCGCCGTCGACGGGCGGACCCAGCGACGAGGACTCCGTCGACCTGTGGCTGGAGATTCCGCACCCGGGCAGGGCCTGAGGAGCGTAGCGCACGACGCCGTCCGGAGTGAGACCGGGGTGCGCCTCGGTCCATGATCCCGGGCGTGCTCGCTCCCCGCCCGGAGGGGGAGGGGATACCAGGCGGGGAACGGGGATCGAAGGAGGCGAGGGGCGGCGAAGCCGCCCGCCCCTCGCCTGCGCGGACGGTTACCCGAAAACCGTCCGCATGGCCGGACCCGAAGCAGCCGCAAAGCGGAGTCGGATCGGCCGAACGCAGAAGCGTTCCAGCGAGTCAAGTATCTCTGGGCTGCAACACGTGTGTCTGTAGGTATTTCGGGGGACAAAACCGTCCGGTCCGTGAGCGAGCGAGGAACGAGCGAGACGAAAGGGCTCGAGGATGTCTCGCGCGTCGGGCGAGGGCGGGCGGTCGCGCTCCGCTCAACGATCCGTGCCGCGGCGCGCACGCGCGCGCATGACTTAGCCGAACCGGCCCCAGCCCAGGTCCCTGTTGAGCGGCTCGCGGAGCGAGCGCTGCGACAGCTCCCACGCGGTGCGGCGCGAGCGATCGTCGGCGACAGCCTCGGCCGCCTCACCCGTGTAGGCCTCGGTGACGACGGCGATCAGTGCCGCGAGCTCCTCCTCGGTGGCGGCGCCGCGCAGGATGTCGATCGTCACGCTGTCGCCCGACGGCTCCGAGTGCTCCGAGCCGGGCAGTGCCTGTCCACCGCCGCCGCCGGGCGGAGTCCGGCCGTCCGCGATGCTCACAGCGGGATGTTCCCGTGCTTCTTGGGCGGCAGGCTGGCACGCTTGCCCCGCAGCGCCCGCAGCGCCTTGGCGATCGACACGCGCGTCTGCGCCGGCTCGATGATGCCGTCGAGCTCGCCGCGCTCGGCGGCGAGGAACGGCGAAGCCACGTTGTAGGTGTACTCGTTGGCCAGGCGGGTGCGCACGGCCGCGACATCCTCTCCCGCCTCTTCTGCCCGCTTGATCTCGCCGCGGTAGAGGATGTTGACCGCCCCCTGGCCGCCCATGACGGCGATCTCGGCGGTCGGCCATGCGAGGTTCACGTCAGCACCCAGCTGCTTGGACCCCATGACGATGTAGGCGCCGCCGTACGCCTTGCGAAGGATGACCGTGACCAGGGGCACGGTCGCCTCGGCGTAGGCGTAGAGCAGCTTCGCGCCGCGTCGGATGACGCCGGTCCACTCCTGGTCGGTTCCCGGCAGGTAGCCCGGCACGTCGACCAGGGTGACGATCGGGATCGAGAACGCGTCGCAGAATCGCACGAAGCGGCTGGCCTTCTCGCCGGCCTCGATGTTCAGCGTGCCCGCCATCTGCGAGGGCTGGTTGGCGATGATGCCGACCGAGCGGCCCTCGATGCGGCCGAAGCCGATGACGATGTTCGGTGCGAACAGCGGCTGCACCTCGAGGAAGTCCTCGGCGTCGACGATGCCGCGGATCACCTGGTGGATGTCGTACGGCTGGTTCGGCGAGTCGGGGATGATCGCGTTCAGCGCGCGGTCGGCATCCGTCGTCTCGAACTCGAAGCCGCTCTCGTAGACGGGCAGCTCCGCCATGTTGTTGTCGGGGAGGAACCCGAGCATCGAGCGCACGTAGTCGATCGCGTCGTCCTCGTCCTCGGCGAGGTAGTGCGCGACGCCCGAGCGGGTGTTGTGCGTGTACGCGCCGCCCAGCTCCTCCATGCCGACGTCCTCGCCGGTCACGGTCTTGATGACGTCGGGACCGGTCACGAACATCTGACTCGTCTTGTCGACCATGACGACGAAGTCGGTGAGGGCGGGGGAGTAGACGGCACCGCCGGCCGCAGGGCCCATGATGATCGAGATCTGCGGGATCACCCCTGACGCACGGGTGTTGAGGCGGAAGATCTCGCCGTACTTGCCGAGGGCGACCACCCCCTCCTGGATGCGGGCGCCGCCGGAGTCCAGGATTCCGACGATGGGGATGCCGGAGCGCAGCGCGAACTCCATGACCTTGATGATCTTCTCGCCGGCGACCTCGCCGAGCGACCCGCCGAACGTCGAGAAGTCCTGCGAGTACACCGCCACCGTGCGGCCGTGGATCGTGCCGACGCCGCTGACGACCGAGTCACCGTAGGGGCGGGAGCGGTCCATGCCGAACGCGGTCGTGCGATGGCGCACGTACTCGTCGAGCTCGACGAAGCTGCCGGTGTCGAGGAGCATCTCGATGCGCTCGCGCGCGGTGCCCTTGCCCTTCGCGTGCTGCTTCTCCTTCGCGACCTCCTCGGGATCGAGGACGGCCTCCTGGAAGCGTGCGCGGAGGTCGGCGATCTTGCCGGCGGTCGTCGAGAGGTCGGGCTGATCGGTCACGGATTCCACCCTATCGGCGGGCTCGGGGGATCTGTTGGAGGGTTCGCACAAGGGGTCGCGGCATCCGCTGTGGGT
Organism: Microbacterium sp. ZW T2_14; assembly: GCF_044987405.1. Taxonomy (NCBI): domain Bacteria; kingdom Bacillati; phylum Actinomycetota; class Actinomycetes; order Micrococcales; family Microbacteriaceae; genus Microbacterium; species Microbacterium sp. ZW T2_14. The sequence continues at coordinate 12,513 of NZ_JBJDRK010000026.1, forward strand.
CCTCGGGGTCCGCAGGCAGCGATGGGCGTAGCGTGAGCAGCATGACGCACTCATCGTCGTACTCGTTGTCTCACTCGCACCCGGGGTTCCCGCTCACCGCCGCCGTGAGCCCGCGCGTGCAGGTCGTGGAGACCACCGACTCCACCAACGCCGATGTCGTGCGCCACGTCGTCGACGCGCCGCACGAATGGCCCCACCTGTCGCTCCTGCTGACCACCGACCAGCGCGCCGGGCGCGGTCGCCTCGATCGCACCTGGGTGACGCCTCCGGGATCCGCGCTCGCCGCCTCGGTTGCCGTCGACGCGGCGGCTATTCCGGCGGCGGCGCGCGGCTGGATCCCGCTCCTGGCAGGCGCGGCCATGACACGTGCGATCGCCGCTCAGCTGGCCGGCAGCGTGCACACTGCCACGCTGAAGTGGCCGAACGATGTGCTCGTCGACGGCGGCAAGATCTGCGGCATCCTCGCCGAAGTCGTGCCTGGGCATCCCGACGTCGTCGTCATCGGATCGGGAGTGAACACGCGGATGCCGCAGGGCGACCTCCCCGTCGACACGGCGACGTCGTTCGCGGTCGTGGGTGTGACGTGCGACGAAGACCGCCTCCTCGCCGACTACCTCAGCGCCCTCGATGAGCAGCTCACGGCGCTCGCCGCTGCAGGAGGGGATGCCGCGGCGTCGGGCGTGCTCGCCGAGGTCGAAGCGCTTTGCAGCACGCTGGGCAGCGAGGTGGCGGTGTCGCTGCCGGACGGCCAGACCCTGTGGGGCCGTGCCCAGCGCATCGACCACGACGGGCGCCTGGTCGTGGAACAGGACGGCGAGTACGAGAGCGTCGTGTCGGCCGGCGACGTCGTCCACGTGAGGCCCCGCCCGTCGGGGTCCTGACGGGGAGGTATCTCGGCCCAACCCTTCGGGTTCGGGGCGCATCGTGAGCATTCGGGGCGCACCGCCTCCGCCCCGCGCGTGCGCGATGCGCCCCAAACCCCCGTCCACCGGGCCTTTGCGCGAGCCTGCATGACGGAAAACGGCGGGTGCACCGCGAACTGTCGGCGGCTCGCCGCACAATGGGTGCATGACGCAGCCGACGAGCTACGGCGGCAGACCGCTCACGCCGGCCCCCGGTGCTCCCACGCCGGAGCTGCTCGTCGCGCGCTTCCGCCCGCACGCCCGGCGGCTCGCCTGGTCGGCGCTGGTGCTCATCGTCGTCGCCGCCGCCTGCGGATACTTCTACGGCAACCTCCCGGCGCCGTTCGAGAATTGGATGCTGCTGGCCGCCGCCGCTGCCGTGGTGCTGCTGCTCGTGCTCCTTCCGTACCTGGCCTGGGCCGGCCACGTGTACACGATCACGACGCGTCGTGTGATGGAGCGTCGCGGGGTGTTCGCCGCGAAGCGACGGGAGCTGGCGCACGTGCGGGGGTACACCCTCAAGGTGCATCGCGGCGTGCTCCAGCGCATGTGGGGTGCCGGCACGATCACCCTCAGCAACGGGGTCGACGAGCCGCTGCGGCTCGCCAACATCCCGAGCGCCGAGCTCGTGCACGAGGCCCTGGTCGATCAGGTCGAGGTCAACCAGATCCTCGCGCATCGCGACGCGCAGCCCCTCCCACCCGGCCCGCCGCCGGCCGTTCCTCCCCGGCCGCCGCTTCCGCAGGCCTGACCCCGGCTCGTCCGTCTCCGCGCGGTGCGGGATGATGGAGGGGTCTTGAGGCAAGAGGGAGATGTGCATGGCGCTGCGAGTCGGAGTCGTCGGAGGGGGCCAGCTGGCCCGCATGATGATCGCGCCGGCGGTCGAGCTCGGTGTCGAGCTGCGCGTGCTCGCCGAGGACGAGGGGATGTCGGCATCCCTCGCCGCCACCGCCGTCGGCGACTACCGTGATGCGGCGACCGTGCTCGCGTTCGCGCGCGACGTCGACGTCGTCACCTTCGACCACGAGCACGTGCCGCAGGACGTCCTGGCGGGCCTCGTGGCCCAAGGCGTCGCGGTTCATCCCGGCCCCGACGCGCTGAGGTTCGCGCAGGACAAGCTGGTCATGCGCGCACGTCTGCAGGAGCTCGGGATGCCGCAGCCCGACTGGGCGGCCGTCACGAACACCGAGGAGCTGCAGGCCTTCATCGACGACCACGGGGGCCGCGCTGTCGTCAAGACGCCGCGCGGCGGGTACGACGGCAAGGGCGTGCGCGTGGTGTCGGCCGGCACCGAGGCCGAGGACTGGTTCGCGACGTTGGCCGAAGACGCCCACGGCGGTGCACTCCTCGTCGAGGAGCTCGTCGACTTCACACGAGAGCTCGCCCAGCAGGTCGCGCGGCGACCCTCCGGGGCGATGAGGGCGTACCCGGTCGTCGAGACGGTGCAGCGCGATGGTGTCTGCGCCGAGGTGATCGCGCCCGCCCCACACTCGAGCGGGCGGCTGCAGGAGGTCGCATCCGGCATCGGCGTGTCGATCGCCGAGGGCTTGGGTGTGACCGGGATGCTGGCGGTCGAGCTCTTCGAGACCACCGACGAACGGCTGCTCGTGAACGAGCTGGCCATGCGTCCGCACAACAGCGGCCACTGGAGCCAGGACGGCGCGGTGACGAGCCAGTTCGAGCAGCACCTGCGCGCCGTGCTCGATCTGCCTCTCGGCGGGACGGAACCGGTCGCGGAGTGGGCCGTCATGGTGAACATCCTGGGCGGACCGACGGAGGACTCGCTCGACGACCGCTTCCCCGCGGCGATGGCGGAGCATCCGCAGGCGAAGGTGCACACGTACGGCAAGACGCCCCGCCCCGGACGCAAGGTCGGTCACGTCAACGTCATCGGCGACGACCTCGACGACGTGGCGTACCGGGCGCGGGCCGCGGCATCCTTCTTCCTGGACTGAACGTCAGCCACGCCTCGACAGGCTCGGCGCCGGGGATCGCAGTGTCGATGGGCTGTCCCACCGGTCTCTGAGCTTGTCGAAGGGTCCGCGCCGTTGCGGGGATCTTCCAGCCTTCGCCCCTACCCTTGACGAGTGACTGCGCCCTCTGCTGATCCGCGGCCCCTCCATTCCTCCGAGGCGCCGCTCGTCGGCGTCGTGATGGGCTCCGATTCCGACTGGCGCGTCATGAGCGATGCCTCCCAGGCGCTCACGGACTTCGGAATTCCGCACGAGGTCGAGGTCGTCTCGGCGCACCGCACTCCCGACAAGCTCCTGCGCTACGGCCGCGAAGCTCGCTCCCGCGGTCTGCGAGCGATCATCGCCGGCGCCGGCGGAGCTGCCCATCTTCCCGGCATGCTGGCCTCGCTCACCGCGCTGCCGGTGATCGGCGTCCCCGTGCAGCTGGCCACCCTTGACGGGATGGACTCGCTGCTGAGCATCGTGCAGATGCCTGCCGGCATCCCGGTCGCCACCGTCTCGATCAACGGCGCCAAGAACGCCGGCCTCCTCGCCGCGCGGATCCTCGGCGCCTCCGACCCGGCCGTCGCGGACCGCATCGAGGCCTACGCCCGCGACCTCGAAGCGCAGGTCGAGCAGAAGAACCGGCGGCTCAAGGAGTCGCTGTGAGCGTCATGAGCCCACCCAGCGCGAAGGCTCGACCGATCAGGCCGAGCGTCGTCGAAGAGCGCCCGATGCGGTATCCGGATGCCTCGTCCCGCGCTGTCATGACCCGCCGCGGTTGGTGGCTGGTCGTGCTGAACTTCCTGATCCCCGGCTCGGCACAGGTGCTCGCCGGCAATCGCCGGCTCGGCCGTTTCGGCATCGGCGCGACGCTCGTGATGTGGGTGCTCCTCGTGATCGCGCTGCTGTTCGCGCTGCTCGCGCCGACCGCCGGACTCAGCATCGTGACGAGCGCGTGGCTGCCCGACTGGCTGGCGCTGCTGCGTCCCCTCCCGCTGCTGCTGGCGCAGGCACTGCTGATCGCATACGCCGTGCTCTGGGCCGTGCTCACGATCGACACGCTGCGGCTCGTGCGTCTCGTGAAGACCGGGCGCGGTGCCCGCTTCGCCATCGCCCTGGTCGCCGTCGGGCTGATGGTGGTCGCCAGCGGCACCGCCGCGTACGCATCGACCGCCGTGGGCGCCGTCCGCAGCACCATCAGCACGATCTTCGGGGCGAGCGGACCCACCGTCGAGCCGTCCGACGGGTACTACAACATCCTGCTGCTGGGCGCCGACAGCGGCGAGGGCCGTGACTCGATGAGATTCGACAGCATCTCGGTCGTGTCGGTCAACGCTCAGACGGGCGCGACCACGATCACCGGCATCCCTCGCGACATGCCCCATTTCCCGTTCGCGGAGGGGCCCATGCAGGACACCTACCCGAACGGACACGACGGGCACGCCGACCCCGACTGCGGGTGGGGGAGCGGCATCAATCAGCTGCGGACCGAGGTCGAGGTCTGCCAGGACGGTGCCACGCTGTATCCGGATGCCGAGGCCAACGGCTCCGAGCCGGGCATCGAGGCGACGAAGGATGCCGCCGAGGGGATCCTCGGCATCGAGATCCCGTACTACGTCTTCGTCGACATGCACGGGTTCGCCGCGCTCGTGGATGCGCTCGGCGGCGTCGACATCAACGTGACCGAGCGTCTGCCGAAGGGTGGACCGCCCGACGGCGTCGACCCCCACGATGTCGACAGCTGGGCGATCGGCTGGATCGAGCCGGGCCAGCAGCACATGGACGGCGACACGGCGCAGTGGTACGCGCGTTCGCGCTACACCACGAGCGACTTCGATCGCATGCGACGCCAGCGCGAGCTGCAGGAGGCGATCCTCGCCCAGTTCACGCCGCAGGTCGTGCTGACGCGGTTCCAGGATGTCGCCACCGCCGGGTCGGACCTGATCAAGACCGATCTGCCGCAGTCGTTCATCCCGACGCTCGTCGACCTCGGCCTGAAGGCCAAGGAGCAGCCGGTGCAGACGATCGAGTTGACGCCCGCGGAGGGGATCGACGAGTTCAATCCCGACTACGCGTACATCGCTGAGCTCATCCAGACGACGCTCCATCCGCCGACCCCGACGCCCGAGGGCTGACCCGTGGTCGCCACTCTGCGCGTCGTGCTGGATCAGCTCGTCGCACCGACCGAGCCCGAGCTCGCTGAGGCGTCACGAGAGCTCGCGCGGGCCCTCGTGATCGCGGCGCCGTCCGGCTGCGAGGTCGAGGCCGTCGCCCCCGCCGGTGGAGCGGATGACGCCTTGGCGGCGGTGCCGGGGCTGGCCGGAGTGCGTCGCACCGCGCTGCAGCGCCGCGAGTTGTCGGCCGCGCTGCAGCTCGGTGTGGGAACCGGCATCGGGGGCGGCATGATCCACTCGCCGTCGCTGTTCGCGCCGCTCGTGCGCCACGACCGCCTCCACGACAACGACCAGACGGTCGTCACCGTCTGGGATCTGCGTCCGTGGGAGTCGCCCGCGGAGCTGCCCCGGGCCGTCGTCGCCTGGCACAAGGCGATGCTCAAGCGCGCCGTCAAGCACGCGGACGCCGTCGTGGTGCCCACCCACTCGCTGGCCGCGCGGCTGCTGGAGATCGCACCGCTGGGCGACCGGCTCCGCGTGATCGCGGGTGCCTCCCCGTCCGGGTTCTCGGTGCCCGTCGACGAGGTCGGCCGCCGTCGCGAGCTGGGGCTGCCCGAGGGCTTCGTACTGCTGGCGGGCGGACCGCTGGCTTCGGAGGGCTTGGATGCCGGACTCGCCGCGGTCGCGGCATCCCGCGTCGACCTGCCCGTCGTCGTCATCGACGTCGAAGAGGGTCATGAGCCGGCGGTCGTTGAGTTGGCCTCAGCGGCAGGTCTGCCCGAGCGGCGCATACACGTGCGTGGGGTGCTGTCGGCGGAGGATCGCGCCGCGGTGTTCGGCGCCGCAGTGGCGTTCGTCGCGCCGTCACGGCGCGCCGCGTTCCCGTGGCGCGTCGTCGACGCCCTCACGCTCGGCGTGCCGGTGATCGCTGCGTCGTCCGCCGTGCACGCCGAAGTGGTCGTCGAAGGCGGGGTCCTCATCGCGGGCAGCGACGCGTCGAGTCTCGTCGACGGGCTCGCGGCCGCGCTGGCGGCGTCGCTCGGCTCGACCGCCGCGGCGGAGCGGTTGGGCGTGCTGGCGGGGGACCGGGGACGGGCGTTCTCGTGGCGCGAGGCCGCCGACAAGGTCTGGATGCTCCACGCCGAGCTGTAGCGGTTTGGCGTGCCAGCCGGGGCTTCTGCGGCGAGGCGCCTCGAAACCGGACATCGAATCGGCAAGACTGTGGTCGTGGTCGCACGCAATCGGGGGGTTCCGCGAGCTTCAACGCGGAGAATGGTCGGCGTTGTAGCCGCGGTGTTCGGTCTTGCCGGAGCCCTTCTGCTGGCACCGGCGGTGGCGCAGACCGACGTCTCGGCGGCGACATCGAAGGTCGCGGCAGTGGATGCGGCTGGCTTCGCCGTGGCCACGGAGTCTGTGCCCGCCGGCGTCGTAAAGGCGGCTGACCTATCGCAGTTCCAGGCGGGCAACATCATCAGCGACGCGAAGTTCTTCGATCGCGGCACGATGGGCGAGGCCCAGATCCAGCAGTTCCTGCAGTCCAAGGTGCCGAGCTGCCAGTCAGGCTATGTGTGCTTGAAGGACTGGTACGACACGTCGCGCGCGACGAATGCTGACGCGATGTGCGGCGCCTACCCCGGGGGTTACCGCGAGCGCGCATCGGCGATCATCTACAAGGTCGCACAGGCGTGCGGAATCAATCCACAGGTGCTGATCGTGATGCTGCAGAAGGAGCAGCGGCTGGTCACTCACACGTGGCCCTCCGAGTGGCGCTATACGATCGCGATGGGGCAGGGGTGCCCTGACACGGCGGCGTGCGACACCAGGTACTACGGATTCTTCAACCAGGTCTACGGCGCTGCCTGGCAGCTCAAGCGCTACGGGAACCCGCCCGGAACGAGCCAGTACTTCACGTGGTACGCGCCGGGGAAGACGTGGAACGTTCGCTGGCACCCGGACGCCTCGTGCGGCTCGTCGCCCGTGTACATCCAGAACCAGGCGACCGCGGACCTCTACTACTACACCCCTTATCAGCCCAACGCGGCCTCGCTACGGGCGGGCTACGGCGAAGCAAGCGATCCTTGCTCGTCCTACGGCAACCGCAACTTTTTCCAGTACTTCACTGACTGGTTCGGCTCTACAACGGACTCTTGTGCTCAACCTCCCTTCGAACAGGTTCGCAGCGCGTCGGGCATCATGACCGCCGCCACCGCGGTCCCGGCACGAATCGCGCCTAGCGAGGGCTGCAACCCAGACGCCCTGTGGCTTCCGCCCGGGCTCGCAGTCAGCGTCCAAGCGGAATGGAGCAGTTGGTACTGGGTGAACGTCGGCGGCAACATGCGCTGGATGCTGAAGTCGCATCTCGTCGCGACCGACCCATGTGCGCAACCGCCATACACGCAGGTGCGCTCCGCGAGCGGAATCATGGTCACCGCTGGCACGGTGACTGCGAGATCGACAGCGAACTCGGGATGTGAGGCGGGGGCCGTTCAAATTGCAGCCGGCGCGCGCGTCGTCATCGCAGCCGAATGGGCTGAGTGGTACTGGGTCGATCATCGGGGAACGATGGTGTGGGTCCTCAAGAACCAGGTCAAGGATCCATGCACCCAGCCGCCTTATGCCGAGGTTCGCAGCGCCACAGGGACGATGGTGACGTCGACGATCGTCACGGCTCGTGCCGCAGCGAATGTCGACTGCGCGACGGGGTCGGTCACGCTTGCCCAGGGGACGAAAGTGACTCTCACGGCCCAGTGGGCCGATTGGTACTGGGTGAATGCGAACGGCGCCATGCTGTGGGTGCCGAAGACCCAACTTGTCGCATCGGTGGATCCGTGTACGCAGCCGCCATTCGAACAGGTTCGCAGCGCATCCGGGACAATGGTGACCGCCCGCGATGTCAGCGGGAGAGGGGCTCCAGCGGCATCCTGCAACGTGGGTCTGAAAGCGCTTGTCGAGGGCGCGAAGATCGTGCTGTCAGCAGAGTGGTCGGACTGGTACTGGGTGAACGCGGGCGGATCCATGGTGTGGATCCTCAAGTCCGATCTGAAAGCATATGTGCCCTGTGCCCAGCCTCCGTTCTCACAGGTGTCGAGCGCCTCGGGAATCCTCTACGCGGCAGCGACGATCACCGCCCGCCTGGCTCCCGACGATGCCTGCGTAGCCAGCTCGACGCAGCTCTCGCCCGGAGCGCAGGTCTCCGTCCTCGCGAAGTGGTCGGACTGGTATTGGGTCGAGTACGGAACCGCGCACCTGTGGGTTCGCGCGTCCGATCTCGTGAGCGTGGCACCGTCGACCTGTGTGCAGCCGCGATACGAAGAGGTCGTCAGTGCTTCCGGGAGCGCCACCGTCAGAAGCGGCGCGGTGGCACGCCCAGCGCCCTCATCATCGTGCACCGCCGGTGCGATCTCGCCCGCGGCTGGGGCCACGGTGACGCTTCACGCGCGCTGGTCGCAGTGGTACTGGGTTGAGGTCGGCGGGCAGATGCTCTGGATCACAGGGGAGGGATTGCAGCTCCAGGCCACGGTGACGACCACGGTTTCCGTGAATCTTCGCGCTTCCGCGTCGACCGCGGCCCCAGTGATGGCGGTCATTCCAAGCGGGACGACGCTCTCGGTGCGATCGCAGACGACGGGCTGGTATGAAGTGTCATACCAGAGCCGTACGGGTTGGGTGAGCAGCGACTACGTGCGCTGACCCATCGGGCGGAACAGCGTCAGGACGATATCGGGACGACGTCGGCGAGCCGGGGGTGGGCACGATCCTTGTCGGATAGTTCAGCATCGTCGAGAGAAATCGGCCACGGGATCGCGACCGTCTCATCGGCGAGGTTCAGGAAGCTGTACTCGGCCGTGGAAGACCAATGATCATTCACCAGGTAGCTGTACGCCGTTGCATCTTCCAGCGTCTGGAACGCGTTCCCGACACCCCTGGGCACGAAGATCGCCACGGACGGATCGATGACCGCGGTGTACACAGATCCGAATCCCGGTCCCTTCCTGAGGTCCACCCACGCGCCGAACACGCTGCCGGTCGCCACCGAAATGTACTTGTCCCAGGGTTCGGCGTGAATTCCTCGCGTCGTTCCGGCCGTGCGGTTGAACGAGACGTTGTTCTGCACGGGGCCCAGGTCGGGGAGGCCGAGTTCGACCATCTTTTCGCGTTGCCAGTTCTCCTTGAACCATCCGCGGTTGTCGCCGTGGACCGGCACATCCCAGCGCTGCAGCCCGGTGATGGGCGTTTCCTCGACGGCAAGCGGCAGGCCGAAGCGAATGCTCATTGCCCCACCTTCGCGTACTTGCTCTCGGTCTCGGCCTTCTGGGGCCGCCACCACTCCTCGTTGGCGCGGTACCAGGCGATCGTGTCCCGCAGTCCAGCCGTGAAATCGCGGAACTGCGGTTGCCATCCCAGCTCGTCCCGAAGCTTGGACCAGTCGATGGCGTACCGCTTGTCGTGCCCGGGGCGGTCGGTCACGAGATCGTAGGCATCGCTGCGCTGACCCATCTCCTCGAGGATCAACTCCACGACCTCGCGGTTGGTCTTCTCGCCATCGGCGCCGATGAGGTACGTGTCGCCGATTACCCCGGCGTCGAGGATCCGCAGCACCGCAGACGAGTGATCGTCGGCATGGATCCAGTCGCGGACGTTCAGCCCGTCGCCGTAAAGCCGGGGCCGAATGCCGTCGATGACGTTGGTGATCTGCCGCGGAATGAACTTCTCGACGTGCTGTCGCGGTCCGTAGTTGTTAGAACAATTGCTTATCGTCGCGCGGACTCCGAACGAGCGAACCCACGCGCGTACGAGCAGGTCGGATCCGGCCTTCGTCGACGAGTAGGGGCTCGACGGGTTGTAAGGGGTTGTCTCGGTGAATCGTTCGGGGTCGTCGAACTCAAGGTCGCCGTATACCTCGTCGGTCGAGATGTGGTGGAAGCGGATCCCGGTGCGACGGGCGGACTCCAGCAGAGTGAAGGTGCCCACGACGTTCGTCTGGACGAACGGTGCGGGCCCCGCGAGTGAGTTGTCGTTGTGCGACTCGGCCGCGTAATGGACGACCGCATCGTGCTCGGCGAAGAGGCTGTCGACGAGCTTCTCGTCGCAGATGTCGCCCTCGACCAGACGGAAGCGCTCGGCGGGGAGATCCTGCAGCGACGCTGTGTTCCCCGCGTACGTCAGCTTGTCGAGAACTGTGACGGAGTCGTCGGTGTGCTCGAGCACGTAATGGACGAAATCGGATCCGATGAAGCCGGCGCCTCCGGTCACGAGAAGTCTGCGCATCCGTCCAGCCTACTGTGCGCGAACCTTCCGAGTTTGGACCGATCGCCACCGATAGTCGAGACTAGAGGGCATGCGTGGCATCATCCTGGCTGGCGGTACCGGTTCGCGGCTGCACCCAATCACCCTTGGAGTCTCCAAGCAGCTTGTACCGGTCTATGACAAGCCGATGATCTACTACCCGTTGACGACGCTGATGCTCGCCGGTATCCGCGACATTCTGATCATCACCACGCCGCACGACGCCGACCAGTTCGAGCGGTTGCTCGGTGATGGCTCCCGCTTCGGCATCTCGCTGACTTACGCCCAGCAGCCTTCGCCCGACGGCCTCGCGCAGGCGTTCGTCATCGGCGAGCACCACATCGGGTCCGACAGCGCGGCATTGGTGCTCGGCGACAACATCTTCTACGGCCCGGGCATGGGGACCAGGCTACGTCGCTACCGCGACCTGGACGGCGCCGCGGTCTTCGGCTATTGGGTCGCGGACCCGAGCGCCTACGGCGTCGTGGAGTTCGACGCGCAAGGTCGGGCGCTTTCGCTGGAGGAGAAGCCGACATCGCCGCGTAGTCACTATGCGATTCCGGGTCTGTACTTCTACGACAACGAAGTGGTCTCGATTGCAAAGGATCTTCGCCCCTCGGCGCGCGGCGAGCTCGAGATCACCGACCTGAATCGGGTGTACCTGGATCGGGGCGCGTTGCAGGTCGAGATGCTGCCTCGCGGCATGGCATGGCTCGACACCGGTACGTTCGATTCCCTGCGAGAGGCGACGGAGTTCATCGCCACCGTGCAGAAGCGGCAGGGTCTGTCGATCGGCTGTCCGGAAGAGGTGGCGTGGCGGTTGGGTTTCCTCACCGACGACGAGCTGCGCGTGCGCGCAGAACCGCTCGTGAAGAGCGGGTACGGGCGCTATCTTCTGGAGATCCTGGCTCAAGGCCTCCACAGTTAGGCAGGTACAATCGCACGGGCCTATTCGAAGTACGTGGGCGGGTTCAGGTGCGCACGAGAGATGTGCCTGCCATGTCGAGGAGTGAGTTTTGCAGATCGAGCACCGCGCTGACGTATTGAGTCCTGCCCCTTTTCCGGCCGGTGGTCGCCGGGTCATCTTCTACTTCGTTTACGACCACCGAGGTGAGATCGACGACTACATCCCCTACAAGCTCGAAGCGCTGCGGGAGCATTCCGATCACATCTTCGTGGTCGTCAACGGCGATCTGACGGAGGCAGGACGAGCACGACTCGAGGCAGTCGCCGACACCGTTTGGCAACGAGAGAACACCGGCTTCGATGTTTGGGCCTATAAGACGGCGATGGAGGAGTTCGGCGAGGGGAGGCTTGCCGAGTACGACGAGCTCGTACTCATGAACTACACCTTCTTCGGCCCTGTTCGTCCGTTCGGCCCGGTCTTCGACCGCATGAACGCGGAGCCCGTCCACTTCTGGGGCATGACGGACTACGGCGAGGAGAAGCCGAACCCTTTCACCAAGGAGGGCGTCCTTCATCGACACAACCAGTCCCACTGGAATGTCGTGCGTCGAGAGCTCTTCCTCTCCCAGCAGTGGCGAGACTACTGGCGGGACATGCCGACGATCACCACGTACGTTGACTCGATCCTGAACCACGAGTCCCGGTTCACTCATCACTTCGAGGAACTGGGTTTCACCTCGGGGGTGGCCTTCCCCGAAGCTGACTATCCGTCTGGGCATCCCGCATTGATCAATGCGGATCTGCTTCTCGACGACGGATGCCCGGTGCTGAAGCGGCGCCCGTTCTTCCACTATCCGCCGTACCTGGATCAGCACGCGGTCATCGGGCGCTGGACCATCGAGAAGGCGGAGAGTTATGGCTATCCAGTAGCCATGCTCTGGAGCAACCTGGTCCGCAATTCGCCGCCCAAGACGTTGCACGCGGATGCCGCGATGCTCGAAGTGCTTCCGGATGTGGACGTCTCTTATGACGGGGAGAATCCTCTGCGGATCGCTGCGATCGTGCACATCTTCTATGAGGACATGACCGACGAACTGATGGATCGCCTGGTGATGCTCCCGTCCGCCTTCGATCTCTTCGTGACCACCACGGACGAAGAGAAGGCCGCCGTCATCTCGGCCACGCTGGAGCGGCGCGCCGACGCTCGCGTCGCCCATGCTGAGGTCCGGGTTCTCCCCTCCAACCGTGGCCGCGACCTGAGCGCGTTCTTCATCGGATGTCGTGACGTTCTCGAGGTCGGGCGCTACGACCTCGTCGTGAAGGTCCACTCGAAGAAGACGGTCCAGGACTCCTTCAATGCCGGGCGCTGGTTCAAGCTCCAGCAGCTCGACAACGTGCTGAACTCACCCGGCTTCGCCGCGAACGCGGTGGCTCTGTTCCAGCGAGAGCCGGGACTCGGCCTTGCCTTTCCCCCAATGATCCACATCGGGTACCCGACGATGGGTCGCGGCTGGTACGCGAACAAGGAACCGGCGCAGAAGCTGTGCGACGAACTCGGCATCAGCGTCCCCTTCGACGAGGTCTCTCCGCTCGCCCCGTTCGGGTGTATGTGGTTCGCTCGACCGGAGGCTCTGAAGATCCTCACTGATCGCGAGTGGCGCTACGAGGAGTACGCGCCCCCGAACCGCCATAGGGACGGGAGCCTCGCACACGTTCAGGAGAGAATCATCGCCTACGCCGCCGCGGAGCGGGGATATCACACGCGGACCATTGCAAGCCTCGAGCAGATGTCGATCAGTCACACCGCCTTGGACTTCAAGCTCGACCAAATGGGTGCCACGATGCCGGGGTATCCTATCGACCAGATCCAATTCCTCCATCGAGCGGGTTGGCTGGGACATGGCGGGATCGTGGCGCTCACCCGCGTGTACCTCAAGCTGAACCACCCCCGCATCGCCCGTCTGCTGAAGCCTCTCGACCGCCCTGCGCGCGTTCTCCACCACTGGCTGTGGCGCATGCGGCATCCGGGTGAATGGCGAGAGATCGAGCGCCGCGAGCGAGAGGACGCCGCGGAGGAGGCGCTGGACGGCGTCGCGCAGACCGGCAGCGGCTGGGATCGGGGCACAACGCCCCCGTGACCGGCATTCTCAGCTGCGACGCTGACAGGCGCGTGCGTGCACGGGAGTTGCTCATCGCGACGGCGGTCGGTGTTCTCGGCCTTGCTATCGTCTTGTTCCGCGTGCCTAGCGGGGAGTACGACGTGCCGTGGGCCGAGGACGGGTTCCTGTTCCTCTCGGAGTTTCTGCGCCTGGGGCCGGCTTCACTCGTCGAAGGCTACGCCGGCTATCAACATCTGCTCCCGCGCTCGATGACCGCAGTCATCGTCTCGTCGGTGCCGCTCGACCACTACGCGGTGACTGTCTTCATAGCGTGCGCTGTCGTCACAGCGGTGATCGCGTCCGCGGTCTATCTCCTCGCAGGTGCCATCGTTCCGTTTCCTCCGGCTAGGTTTGCGATCGCGCTCATCACCGCGCTCGTTCCGCTGGCCGGCCAGGAGGTGCTCGGTAACATGGCGGACATCCACACATACGCCATGTGGCTCGGGCTCTGGTTGCTGTTTGCCCGACCGCGGACATGGTGGAGCAGTGCGTTTCTCGCGGGCGGCATGTTCGTGATGGCGGCCACTGAGGTCCAACTCGCTCTCTACATCCTGGTCGCGCCCCTTCTCGTGCTGCGCGACCGTCGCCGCCTTCCGCTTGCCGGCGCATTGCTCGCCGGGGTCATCTGGCAAGTCATCACCTTCTTCACGGTTCCGCGACCCGGGTCCGGGTTCGAGTGGATCGGTTTCGCATCCCTCGTCAAGGGCTGGCTGCTTAACGTCATGCTGCCTTTGGTGGTCCCTCATCTGGTGACGCAACGGGAAGTCGTCGCGACAACGGGCATCCTCGTGCCGCTTCTCGCAGTCATCCCGTTCGCCGCCGCGATCATCTACGTCGCGACCAAGGGCACGACGGACCAGCGCATACTGCTCGGGTTGCTTCTGCTCACCGCTGCCGTTGTCTACAGCGCGGGCGCCATCGTGGACGGAACTGACGCGTTCCGGTACGCCGATGGATCGATAGGTCTGGACGAGCGCGCCCAAAACGCCCGCTACGGCGTCCTCCCGCAAATGGCCATGCTCACGACGATCCCACTCGCTGTCGCGGTGTGGGTGCAGGCCCGCCGGGTGCGCGGTCGACCCGCGCTTGCGACCGCGATCGTTTCGACATCGATGCTGGCGGCCCTGATCGTCGCCATGGCAATCGCGTCGGCGTCGACCGTGTCCATCCGCGGCTGGACCGCGTCGCAGTGGTCGTACGGGGTGACCGTCGCGTTGGACGCGTGCCGAGAGCTCGACGACTCAGCCATCCAGGCGATCCCGATCGCTCCTTTTCGCACAGCCGAGGTGTTGTGCGGTGACCTGCGAGACCGGACGACCCGCTGACGTCTGCGGGGTTCAGTCGGTGAGCGCGTAGATGTAGTGCTCCGAGCCTGACCACTCATAGGTGCCTGCGGGCTCGAGACACGACAGGTCGAGCGAATGCGTCGAGCTGATGTAGGCAAGCTCGGGAATGCGCTCTGCAACCGTACAAGGCGATGCGGACATCACGAGCACGTCGAGGTTCGGGTTCGTGAAGTCAATCCCCGGCTCCTCTCGCCAGTCGAACCGGTAGTACATCCCACCGCGATTCCATGCGTGCTCGTTCTCGCCGGTCGGGTCGAGTCGCAGCCATTCCTCGGTGTCCGGCCCCATTTGCTGGCGGGCGGAGAGCGACGGCGTGCCGGTCGCGGTCATCAGCGCGTCGACGTAGCTGTCGTCGCTCGCCCAGAGCGTGCCGGTCGCACGCGCCTCCTCGCCGTACGTGAGGAACTGACGTGCCGTGTCGCTTGCTCGCAGGTCGCCGAGCCCGAAGAGGATCGGGACGACCGTGATCGTCATTGCGGCCGCGGCCAGTCCGGCCGCAGCCATGGACCAGACCTGTCCGGGCCAATACAGGAGCGCGAACACCACTGCTCCGGTGACCACGGCACCGAGAGCGACCATCCAGTTCGCCAGGGCGGGCAGGTACCCGAGCTGAAGTGAAGCGCCGGCGTACGCGGAGAGGAATGCGGCCATTGACGCGATCACAACCGGAACGGCGAGACGCTTCGGGCGCTTCCAGGTCGTCATGTAGAGACAGAATGCGATCGTGGCGATGAATCCGATGGCGTTGGTGGCGCGATAGGAGGGGACGCGATTCGCGAGCGGGATCATCTCGCCGATCGCACCCCAGTTGATGGTGCACCACGCCAGCCAGAAGACCCCGAGAGCCACAAGCGGGACCAACGCGGCCGCTGTGGCGCGCCCCGCGTTCCATCGCTGTGCGACGAAGGCCATTGCGAGCACCACGAGGAGGACGGTGAAGGAGCTGGCGATCTCGGTCTCGTTGGTGGCCACCGCTTCTGCGCCGATCTTGTCGAGGCCCCCGAGATTCGTCGCACCGAACACCCGACCGATGGTGTGCGATTCGCCTGTCGAGCGGCGGTCACCGGGGTAGATGGTGCCGAACGTCGCCTGGAGCGACTGCCAGTTCTCGAGGATGAGCAGACCGGTCCACAGTGCGCCTGACACTGCAAGGGGGAGAATCGCGATGAGGCGATCTCGCCAGGTCGTGTATCGGAAGAGGAGGTAGCCCGCCGTGGCCAGAACGACAGGCGTTCCGACGATGATGGCCAGCGGCTGGTAGTAGGTCGGGAACCGGGCGAGAAGGATTCCCGCGCCCAAGATCGCGATCACGCCTAGCGGGTATCGGCGCTCGACCAACTTCGCCGCGCCGTAAATTCCGAGCGCGCAGCCGGCTGCGATGAAGCCGATCGTGTTGACTGGACGTCCGGACCACCACATGGACGACGGAGCGAGGAATACGAGGAACGCGGCCAGATAGCCCCAGCGCAGCGAGCCCGTGATCTGACGGAACCACACCGGAAGCCCGATGAAGAGCAGCAGCGTGGGCAGCCACCACTTCATCGCGAAGAGCATGCTGTGCGGGATCACCTGGCCGAGCATGAGCAGGGACCCGTCGAGGAAGACGATGCCCGAGATCGGACCAACGGGAAGCTGAGCAAAGAACCCGGGGAACACGCTGAGCGGATCGATCAGGTGGCCGAACCCGACCGCCATCTGACCCAGCCACAGTGCGGACTCGGTGTTGTACTCGTCCGAGCGGATCCCCTGGGACGCGCCGAACTGGAAGCCCAGAGGAGCGGTCGGATCCTGTCGGAGGAAGTCGACGCCGATGCTCGATGTGGTGACGCCGAAGACGATCAAGACCAGGTAGACCGCGAGAGGCCCGACGAACACGGCGTGTCCCGTCGCCCAGATCCCGACGCGCCGCACCATGGATCCTCGCGGGGCTGAGGCGATCGACGCGTCGCTCATGCGCGATCGGACCCGAGGATCTCCTGGATGCGCTGCGCATCCCCCCATGTCGCGGGGGAGTCATACGGTCGATCAGGGAAGGCTCCATACTCCAGAGCGATCGGAAGACCGTTTTCGGCGATGAACTCTTCGACCTTGTCGGCGAGCGAGACGGGCTCACCGGAGCTGCAGTTGACGATTCCGCTCACGTCGTCGGCATCGGTGAGCGCTGCGATCTGTCGGCCGAGCTCCTCGACCCGGATGAAGTCGTACTTGTTCTTGCCCGTCGTGAAAGGGAACGTTGACCGTCCGTCGTCGACGGCGTCCAGCAGGCGGGCGAAGATCGATCGATTGCGGCGGTCGTCTCCGTAAATGTAGTAGCAGCGTGCCCAGGCGAGACTCGTCGTCTCGGGCAGGGCGAGGGCGAGCGACTTGCGCAGTGCGTCCTTGGCGACGCCGTACAGCGAGAGCGGGGAGGTGGGGGTGTCCGCGTCGACGGCGCCCTCCCAGTACCCGACCTCGTGCATCGTGCCCAGTGCGACGATGCGGCTCACCCCGCGGGCGGCCAGCGCATTCAGTAGAACGTAGTGCGCCGACAGCTGGGACATGTGCGCGGGCGAGTTGTGCGTGAACCCGTCCTTCCAGGCGAGGTGGACGAGAGTCGTGCCGGCGTCGGAGAGAACCGCAGGGTCGAAGTCTCGCGCGAGGATGTCTGCCTCGAGGCGCACGGCGCGGGGATCGATCACGGTCTCGTTCCCTGGCCTCACCACGGCCACCACGTCGCGGCCACGATCCAACAGACCGCGGACGACGTGTGGACCGATGTAACCGCCTGCACCTGTGACGACGACGGTCGGTCGTGCGCTCATCAATTGACTCCTGGTGTCGAGTGCTCGCGCCGTGAATCCGAGGGGCTTTAGATCAGCCGGACCTCGGGTGCTCCGGATGGCCGGAGGGGCGCTCTCAGAGCCTACCGCGAGGCCGCCCGTGGACCGGATTGTTGGGACGCGGCGGGTATAGTGAGGAAGTTGACCGCAAGTAATGGAGCCTCTTGGACACGACTGCCCGATTCACACGTCTTGCGGCGACCCCCTTCACGACCACGGACTCCCGCGGCCTGAACGGCCCCGCCCGCGGGGGGAAGATCGCCGAGATATTCGCCCGTCGCGATCTGCTCATGCTGCTGATTCGACGAGATCTGCAAGCGCGCTACCGCGACAGCGTCCTCGGCTTCCTGTGGACCCTGATCCGTCCGATCGTCCAGTTCCTCATGTACTACCTGGTCCTCGGTCAGTTCCTGCGCGCCGCCGAGGGGGTCCCGCAGTTCGCGATCTACCTCTTCTCGGGACTGACCCTCTATGCGTTCTTCTCTGACATGGTGTTCGGTGCGACGTCGTCGATCCTCACCAATGCCGGGCTCGTCAAGAAGATCTACCTTCCGCGAGAGGTCTTCCCGCTCGCGAGCATCGGCGCCGCGGGATTCATGTTCTTCGTCCAGACGGCGGTACTCCTCATCGGCGCGATCCTGTTCCAGGCGCTGCCGAGCCCCGAGCAGATGCTCTGGTTCTTTCCCTCGGTCCTGCTGATCCTGATCTACGGACTTGCGATGGGCCTGCTCCTGGCAGCGTTGAACGTCTACCTGCGTGACATCCAATACATCATCGACGTCGTCATGATGCTCGCGATGTGGGGCTCGCCCATCGTCTACACGTGGACGATGGTGACCCAGACCTTCCAGCAGTTCGGATTGCCGGCGTGGGTTCTCGAGATCTACACGAACAACCCGGTCACGCTGGGGGTTCTCGGCTTCCACAAAGCCTTCTGGGGCGCTGGCACAGCCGCGGACTATCCGCCGGATCTCCTTCTGCGCATGGGGATCGCCGGCGTCATCGGACTGGTCCTCGTCGTCATCGCGCACCGTGTCTTCAGCCGCCTGCAAGGTAATTTCGCACAGGAGTTGTGATGGTCGTCACGTCCCGCACCGGTCCCGACGTCGTCCGGGTTCAGAACGTCACCAAGCACTTTGTGGTGCGCAAGGACAACTCGCTGAAGGAACGCGTCGTTCACTTCGGGAGGCGGGGTCGCGCCCACCGTGAGCAGTTCACCGCCGTGTCCGACGTCGACCTGGTGATCAAGGCCGGCACCACGGTCGGCTTGCTGGGTCCGAATGGCTCGGGCAAGAGTACGTTGCTCAAGCTCATCGGCGGGATCGTCTCCCCAACCTCCGGGGAAGTGCTCACACGAGGCCGCATGGCGGCTCTCCTCGAGCTCGGGGCCGGTTTCCACCCCGATCTCAGTGGGCGTGAGAACGTGTATCTGAACGCATCCATCATGGGGATGTCTCGAGCGGACACCGATGAGCGCTTCACGGAGATCGTCGAGTTCAGCGGTATCGGCGACTTCATCGATACGCAGGTCAAGTTCTATTCGTCGGGGATGTTCGTCCGACTCGCATTCGCGGTCGCGGTCCACACCGACCCCGACGTCCTGCTCGTGGACGAGGTGCTCGCGGTGGGTGACGAGGCCTTCCAGAGGAAGTGCATGGAGCGCATCGCGCGGTTCCGCCAGGAGGGGAGGACCATCATCCTGGTGTCGCACTCGGCGGCACAGGTCGCGGAGCTCTGCGAGCGGGGCATCGTTCTGAAGGACGGTGAAGTGATCTTCGACGGTGAGACCAACGAGGCCATCGGCGCGCTGCGCGATGTCCTGGAGGGGCGTCGAGTCGGCGAGAAGCCGCTCGAGGACGCGGACAAGCCCATCCAGCTCCAGCGGATTCAGCTCCTCGACGATCAGGAGCGGCCGGTCACCGTCGTCGAGACGGGAAAACCCCTGACGATCCGGCTGCACGTACGCGCCCACCAAGACCTGCCGACGTGGGCCGCCGGCTTCAGCATCGACACGCCCACCGGGCAGATGGTGCTCGCGTCGAATACGGAGCGGCTGTCGAAGGACCTCCCCGCGATCGCCAAGGGAGACGCGCACGTCGACTTCAACATCTCGAGCACGGGATTCGGTGCCGGCCAGTACTTCGTCAACGCCAACGTCTCAGAGGTCATCGACATTGACTCGCACATCCTGTGGCAGGGCGCCCGCTTCACCGTGAAGTCCCACGAGGAGAACCTCGGCACGGTCGCCGCGGCGATCACCGTCGCCTGAACGGTGCCGAGGCGCCCGGCATTCGCGGGCTCGACACCGTTCACATCGGTGGCGCGGCGTAGGTCAGGTAGTTCAGTCTGCTCAGCTCGCGGCGTGCTTTTAGCACTCCGTCAAGGATGAGGCCGATCATCCACGACAAGAACGCGAGGATGGTGATGCCGAGCGCGAGAACCGCCGTGGGCAGGCGCGGGACGAGGCCGGTCTCGAAGAACTCGACGACTACGGGAAGGCCGATGACTACGCCGATGATCGCCAGCAGCACGCCAACCAGGCCATAGAACAGCATCGGGCGTTCGTGTCGGATCAGGCCGACGATCAGCGACAGGATACGGAATCCGTCGTGGTAGGTGCGCAGCTTGCTCTCGCTGCCCGCAGGACGATCCTTGAAGCCGACCGGAACCTCGATCTGAGGCACGCGCAGGCTCATCGCATGCACGGTGAGCTCTGTCTCGATCTCGAACTCGCGCGCAAGTGCGGGGAAGCTCTTCACGAACCGGCGGGAGAACACCCGATAGCCGCTGAGCATGTCATTGACCGGAGATTTGAAGACGCTGCTGACGAACCAGTTGAAGCCGCGGTTGCCGAGCTCGTGACCGGGTCGGTATGCGCTCTCTGTCGTCTGCCGGCGCACGCCCAGCACGTGGTCGTACGGGCCGGATCGCAGCGCCGCGATCATGTCGGGCAGATCCGCGGCGGCGTACGTGTCGTCGCCGTCGATGAGGACGTAGACGTCCGCGTCCACGTCTGCGAAGGCGCGCCGGACGACGTTCCCCTTGCCCTTGGTCGTTTCGCTCCGGACGACTGCGCCGGCCCCCGCCGCGATCCGGGCCGTCTCATCCGTGCTGTTGTTGTCGTACACGAAGATGGTCATTTCGGGAACCGCAGCGCGCAGGTCGGCGATCACCTGACCGATCGCAGTCTCTTCGTTGTAGCAGGGCACGATCGCCGCAATGGTCGGCGGTGGGGTGGTCAAGCACTTCTCCTCGGTCGTCGGTGCCGGAAACCGGCAGAAGCGGCATCCAAGCTATCATGGGCTGTCGGCGCGCCGACTCCCGCGGGCCAGGAGGAGTGCCATGACCGACCCGACCCGCCTGGGCGCGTTCCTGCGCAAGAGCGGAGCGTTCCTCGCCGTCGGCGGAGTGGCATTCGTGGTGGACGCCGTGACGTTCAACCTGCTGGTCTTCGGGTTCGGCGGTGACGGGCCGATGTACGACGAGCCGCTTCTCGCGAAGGTCATCGCGATCGTGGTGGCCACCGTCGTCACCTATGTCGGCAACCGATATTGGACGTTCGGCACCCGCACGCTGCAGCGTCGCTTCTCGCGATATGTGATCTTCGTCGCGCTGAATCTCGCGGCGATCCTCATACAACTCGGATGCCTGGCCTTCTCCCGATACGTCCTCGGGTTCGAGGGGATCGTCGCAGACAACATCGCCGGGACGTTCATCGGCCAGGCGCTCGCGACGATCTTCCGGTTCTTCACCTACGACCGATGGGTGTTCCCCGACGACCAGGAGCAGGCCGCCCAGACAGCTCTCGAGTCCGCCTGACAGACCCGACGGCGCCGACTCAGCCTCGTCGCATCCATCGCGTCAGGCCGAGTGCGGCACGCTGGAAGCCCCAGACCGTGACCCGCCATATCGCCTCGACCACGATCTCGCCGCTCATCTTGGAGTGCCCGAGCTCGCGCTCGCGGAACTCGATCGGTACCTCGACGATCCGCAGGCCCGAGGCATCGATGCGACGCGTCATGTCGATCTGGAAGCAGTAGCCGCGCGACTCGATGGTGTCCAGGGTGAGCCCGGCGAGGACCACGGTCGGATAGACGCGGAAGCCGGCGGTGACGTCTCGTACGGGGACCCCCAGCATGACGCGCGCGTAAAGGCTCCCGGCCCGGCTGATGAAGCGGCGATGTGCCGGCCAGTTGACGACGCTGCCGCCTTTCACCCACCGCGAGCCCACCACGCAGCCGAGAAGGGGCGGGTCGTTGTCGAACTGAGCGATCATCGCCGGGAGGCGCTCGGGAGGGTGGGAGCCGTCGGCGTCCATCTCGACGGCGAGCGCGTACTCTCGCTCGCGCGCGCAGGCGAACCCGGCAATGTAGGCGGCGCCGAGTCCTCCCTTTCCGGAACGTCGCATCAGTGTGATGCGGTGGTCGTCGTGGGCCATCCGCTCCACGATGTCGGCCGTGCCGTCCGGGCTTCCGTCGTCCACGACGAGCACATCCACCGGCGCCGCATCCAGGGTGCGCCGGATGATGTGCTCAATGTTCTCGCGTTCGTCGTAGGTCGGGATGATCACGAGTGTGCGGTTCATCGGCGCTCCCACGAACCGGTGCCGGCTGGGACTCGCGTACGCACGAGGCATGAGGTGGTGTGCACGTGTGGAACTGTTCTCCGGTCGGGTCCGCCTCGCCGGCGCGGGTGGGGACGGGGCGCGATCGATGATCGACGTCGATGCCCCAGCGCCGGGGCCGGGGCCGCGCCCATCCTAGCCGAGCGACTCTCCCCGGCCCGAGGCATCCTGCTGTGGATCAGCTCCCCGCCACGTCGGAGTACTCGGTCGTGCGGACATCCTGCGCGTGCAGGCGCCGGTGCATCACTGCCGCAGCGAGGGCGGCCGCGCCGGCCATGAGTAGATCGCCCGCGGTGAACATGCCGCGCGAGACGAGCGAGACGGCGGATGCCTCGGCTACGGGCATGACCGTGCCGAGCAGTCCGATCAGCACCGCTTCGCGCACGCCGACCCCCGAGGGCAGGACGAAGGCAAGCAGTCCAGCCGTGAAGCCGACGCCGATTGCGGCGGCCATGAGGAGCACCGTCGTGAACGGCACTCCCGCGTCGCTCAGCAGCCACAGGTGCACACCGTAGGTGGCGTACGAGGCGAGACACAAGAGCACCGCCCGAGCGATCGTACGCAGCTCGACGCGGTGATCGAGAGGTGGGCGCCGGAACACGCGGAGCGCGAGGTTGGCCATCCAGGTCATCACTGCAGGGTGGAGGCAGACGAGCCCGATCGGAAGGAGGACGAACAGCCAAAGGAGCTGGGGGTGCTCCACCGAGATCTGGGGCAGGGCGAGCGCCCCGAGGATCAGCGAACATACGACGCCGATTCCCGCGGCGTACAGCGAGGTCACGAGCACGCGGGCCCGTGCGACTCCATACTGGCGCCCGAGCTCCATCTGCGCGAGGTACGCCCATACCGACCCGGGGATGTACTTGCCGAGTTGCCCGACCAGCATGATCTGGGCGCCGCGGACGACCGGGACGGGGTGTCCGAGCCCCCGGAGAATCGTCGTCCAGCTGAGGACGTTCAGGGCGAGTCCGACGAGCAACACCGCGAACGACGCGATGACGCGCCACGGTTGCATCTGGAGGAGCGCCTGCTGCACGTCGTCCCACATCCGCACGAAGTACCAGATCGCTGAGGCGACGACTGCGGTGATCAGGAGCCACCGGACGGCGACGAGAGCGATCGACAGGCTGCGGCGACGCGGCCACGAACGTGACTTCGACGACTGCGGCGCCGGGGCTTCGATCTCGGTCGACCGGGGCTCGTGGGCGTCCGCTGGCATCGGTTCAGTCTACGCGCCGTGCTCGGGCGCCTTCGAAGGCACCCGCTCGGCGGTCGCGTCCGCCGCGTTGATCAGCGCGCGTGCCCGCGCATCGAAGGAGTCCCGCTCCCGAACGACCGCACTCAGGCGTGCCAACTCGGGTGCAGGTGGGAACAGGCCCTCGATGTCTCCCTCGAGCATCGACACGAGGTCTTCGGGGCTCTGGAAGGTCTGCACCGCACCGCCGAAGATCTGGTCGATGCCGTCAACGTCGTCGGAGATCGCGCGCCCACCGGCGGCGACGACGTCGTAGAGGCGATTCGACACGAACCCCTCGCGCTTCATCGCCGGCCAATGGTCGTTGAGTACGACCCCGGCGCCTTCGTACAGCCGGGGCAGCTTCGCGTTGGGGATGCCCGTCGCGGCGATCGCGGCCGCGGGGATGTAGCCGCGCCAATCCGGGCCGTAGACCCGTATCGGGACACCGGCCCGCACCGGCGTCACGACGACGGGCCGCGCGATGCCACGAGCCGTTCCGACGAAGACGATCTCATCGCTTCTCGGGGTGCCCTCAGGGTGGAATCGTCTCGTGTCGGTGCACTGCAGCAACGGCTCGATGGGCCGGGCGAATCGCGAGGCCGCACGAGCGGCCCACGGTGTCGACGCGGCAAACACTGCATCGAACGCATGGACCTCATCGCGAGTGATCTCGTCGGGGTGGCTGATGATCCACAGGATGCGCCGACCGTGGAGTGGGGGGTCGATGCGTTGAGGCCCACGGAGCACGAGCGTCACGTCGTCGAGCGAATTCGTCGCCCGATCGCGCGCGTCGTAGGCGTCGATGACGACGTCCTGCCCCAGACGCCGCAGCGCGTCCGCGATTCCGCGGGCGAAGTGAGTCTCGCCCCACGATTCGCCGGCCGCCCCGGCGGGGGCCGAGGTCTTGATCGCCCATCGGCGGGCGATCCGTCCGCCGGATGACGGAAGGGAGACGCGCCGGTACTCCGGTTCGCCGGAGCCGCGACGGGTGATCGCGAGGCCTGCCCGCGCGAGAAGCGTGTCCGTGTCGCTGTCGGTGGCCCCCGCGCTGTCTGCGTCGGTCGGCACCGACGATGGCGGCGCGGTCACGGTGATCGCGGTCATCGTCCGTCCCGGATCCGTCGGCGACGAGCCCGCCGGCCAGGCCCGTGCCGGACCGGCGAGCGCGGGCACCTCGATGCCGTCGCCGAGCCGCTGCGCGTCCTCCATCGGCAGACCATCGAGGAGCGGGACGGCCGCACCGTGTAGGAAGACGGTTCCCGCCGAGGCGATCACGCCGGCGGGGGTGAGCCAGAGCGCGGCCGCAGGGCGCTGCGATCCCGCTTCCGCGAGCGCGTGCAGACCGGCAGCCGTCAACTCAGCGTCCGGGCCGCGGAAGACCGTCTGGCCCGCGCGCGGATCATGTGGTGGCGTTGCCACGAGGTGCAGGGGCCCACGGCGGACGGTGACGTGCGGGTTGTGCAGCGCGAGAATCGCCGCCTGGGCGGTCTGGTCGAAGGAGTCGCCCGTGAGGACGAGGTCGACCTCAGCGGACAGATCGTGCGCCGCGTCGCGGGCGAGAGAGAGCGCGCGATCCGGGTCCGCCTCTTCGGGGCCGAGAACACAGACGAACAGCCGGCGCGACCCTGCGTCGGGCGATGCGGCCAGCGGGGGAGGGGTAGTGGCGGTGCGCAGCAGGTCGGCCCATGGGACGCGCACGGGGATGGACGCACGCCCGAGCTCGACCCAGCCGCGCTCGCGGGCACGGCGCCATGCGTGACCAAGAGGACCCGCCGGGTCGGCGAGGGAATCGGGCTCGAGCGCCGCGAGCGCGGGGGCGTCCCAGTTCGGGCTGACCTGCAGGACCCGCCGGTCGTTGACGAGGTATGCGTATAAGGCGGGGACACGGTCCGAGTCCGAAAGCTGTCTGGAGACGGGGCGCTCCATGAACAAGGGATTGAGTGTGAAGCCAGTACGGAATCCTCCGCGCACGTAGCGCCTGACTGCGGCACGCGCGGAGATCCGCCGGCCCGCCTGGGCGGCGACGAAGTCGAGGTCGACGATGTCGGCACGACGGATGGTGCGGGCCCACCACACACGATCGGCGGCGGCCAGCAGCGCCCCGAACACGACGGTCTCTCGCGCGGCGCGCCACAGCACGCGGACACGGCTCAGCATCACCCCGATTATAGGGACCTGGCCGGCGGTCAGCCCGGTGGTAGGGTCGGGCGGGAAACCGGGGCGAGAGGAAGCGATGACGGATCAGGTTCACCGCGGTCGCCGCGTCGGCATCGTCGTGCGCACCAAGAACCGTCCGTGGTTCCTTCGGCGGACGCTGCGTGACATCGCTGCCCAGCAGTTCGCGGACTGGGAGATCTGCATCGTCAACGACGGCGGTGATCCGGCAGCTGTCGACGAAGCCGTGTTGAAGCTGCCTGACGCGACCCGCGAGCGAGTGCGCGTCCACCACAACCGGCAGCCCACCGGGCGATCCGCGGCCGCCAATCAGGGCATGCGCGACCTCGACACCGAGTTCGCCGTCCTGCACGATGACGACGATCTCTGGCATCCGGCATTCCTCGAACGCGCGGTGAGCCACCTCGACGCGCACGCCGAGGACATCGGTGTGATGGCGCGCACCGAAATCGTGTACGAATCCGCCGACGGTGACGGGTTCGTCGAGGTGGGGCGCGCGCCGTTCTGGCCGCAGCTCGCGGAGATCACCTACGCCGACCTGCTTCAGGTGAACCGGGCCGTGCCCATCTCGTATCTCTATCGGCGCGTCCTGCACGACGAGATCGGCTTCTACCGCGAGGACCTTCACGCGGCGGAGGACTGGGAGTTCAACCTGCGCACCGCACTGCGCTACCACATCGGCTTCATCGACGGCGAACCGCTGGCGTATTGGATGCAGCGCCGGGGCGTGGACGGCGAACTCGGGAACAGCATGTTCGCCCTCGCCGCGGAGCACGACCACTACGACAGGCTGGTGCGGGACGAAGCGCTGCGCGCCCACGTCATCGCTCAGGGGCCGGGCCTCGCCCTCTATCTGACGCGTTTCATCCAGGACGAGGTCGCCCGCCAGCTGGACGAGCGCCGCTCCCTCGGGCAGCACCTCGCGTCCGCTGTCAGGGACTGGCGTCGAGGCCGGCGGACACGGTAGCGACGTCGATGGTCGATCAGGTGAACGATGTCGTCTGGCGCGCGGTGTTCCCGCACCCGGGCGACGAAGATGCTGCGGCGCTCTACTTCCGGAGCACGGGTGCCACGGCGACTCGTCACGGCATCGTGCTCGACGCGGGCGCCGAGCTCTCGCTCGCCACGTACTTCGGAGCCTTCCCCGCGGGTTATTGGAGGCACTCGACAGGGCTGTCGGAGGTGCGGCTCGAGCTCGAGATCGGCGGTAGCGCCGACATCGTGGTGCGCCGTTCCGCCGCGGACGGTCGTGTGACGGACGTGGCCCGCCTGCCCTCGAGCACCGGCGCGGTCGGGGTGGACGTCGGCGTTGCGGACGACGAAGGCTGGATCTGGCTCGAAGCAACGGCGACGGACGCGGGAGCCGAACTGCGCAATATCGTCTGGCGTTCGCCCGCCCCCGTGCGGCGCGGGACGACCGCGACGGTCGCGATCACCACCTTCGATCGCGAGGCCGACTGTCTCGCCCTCCTCGAGCGCTTCACTTCCGACAGCTCGTGGGAGACGTTCGTCGACCGCATCCTCGTCGTCGATCAGGGCACTCGTCCGCTCTCCGCGTCGGCCGGCTTCGAGCGCGTCGAAGCGATGCTCGGCGAACGGCTACGCATCGTCCGGCAGTCGAACCTCGGTGGATCGGGAGGATTCAGCAGGGGCATGGTGGATGCCGTCGAGGAGACCGACTCCCCTTTCGTGCTCCTGCTGGACGATGACGTGCGGCTCGAACCGGAGGCGATCGCGCGGCTGTTGTCGTTCGCATCCCGCACTCGCGAGTCGACGATAGTCGGCGCCCACATGCTCAGCCTCGTCGATCGCACCCGCCTGCACTCATTCGGTGAGCGGATCTCGCGGCGGGGCTTCTGGTGGGGACCTGTCGAACCCGCGCTCTCGGGGATCGACCTCGCCGTGCACACCGTCGACAACACGCCCGCACTGAGCCGCCGCATCGACGTCGACTTCAACGGATGGTGGATGTGCCTGCTGCCGGCGCACCTGATTCGTGAAAGCGGAGCCTCACTGCCCTTCTTCATCAAGTGGGACGATGCAGAGGTCGGGCTCCGTGCGGCGACAGAGGGTGTGTCCACCGTCACCCTTCCGGGTACGGCGCTCTGGCACATGCCATGGACGGCCAAGGACGACGGGCTCGACTGGCAGGCCTACTTCCAGCTGCGCAACCGCATCGTCACCGCACTGCTGCACGGCGGGCGAGGGGTACTTGCGCACTCTCTCGCACAGGACATCAATCACGTGCTGTGTGCGCAGTACGGGTCTGCACGCGTGCGCAACACCGCTCTACGCGACGTGCTCAGCGGTCCGGCACACCTCGATCCGGTCCTGTTCGCGGGCCCAGGGCGTGCGAGCGCGATCCTGGCTGGTGTGGGCCAGCGCATCATCCCCGCTGACCACGCGCCGGCAGGCGCGAATGCGACGCCGCAGCGCCCGGTCGGGCTCGCCGCGACGGCCGGTCGCGTGGTCCGCGTGCTCGGCCACCAGCTGCGATCCACCCGCCGACCCGCAGCGGCCACGAGGCTGTCCCGTACGCAGGGCAAGTGGTGGTCGATCGGAGTTAGCGACGTGGCCGTGGTCGAGTCCGCCGCCGCCGGACGTGTCTTCGTCTTCCGACGGGACCGGACCTTGGCGCGCATCGAGCTCTGGGCCGCGATCCGTCTGCGCGTGCGTCTCTGGCGGAACTGGCGGCGGCTGACCCGTCAGTACGGTGAGGCGGCATCGTCGCTGGCATCGACCCGGGCCTGGCGGGCGAGGTTCGCAGAATCGGATTCCCGCGCTCCGTAGACTGTCTTCGGCGCCGCAGCGCCGGAAAGGCACCGCACCCTATGGATCTCCTCATCGTCGGTTCCGGCTTCTTCGGGCTCACCATCGCGGAACGCGCCGCAGCATCCGGACGCAAAGTGACGGTCATCGATCGACGTCACCACATCGGCGGCAATGCGTACAGCGAAGCCGAGTCGAACACGGGAATCGAGGTGCACAAATACGGCGCGCACCTGTTCCACACCTCCAATGCGACTGTGTGGGAGTACGTCAATCGCTTCACCGACTTCACCCGCTACGTGCACAGGGTATACACCACCCACCGAGGCGTCGTCTTTCCGCTCCCGATCAACCTCGGGACCATCAACCAGTTCTTCCAGGCCGCGTACACGCCGGATCAGGCCAGGGCCCTCGTGCAGGAGCTCGCCGGCGAGTTCGATGCGAAGAATGCCGGTAACCTCGAGGAACGCGCCATAGGACTGATCGGCCGCCCCCTTTATGAGGCGTTCATACGCGACTACACGGCCAAGCAATGGCAGACCGCGCCCACCGACCTCCCAGCCGAAGTCATCAGCCGGCTCCCGGTGCGGTACACCTACGACAACCGCTACTTCAACGACACGTGGGAGGGCCTACCCGTCGACGGGTACACCGCGTGGCTGGAACGGATGGCGGACCACCCGAACATCGAGGTGAAGCTGAGCACCGACTACTTCGACGCCTCGCAGCCGCTCAACAAGGCCGACACGGTCGGCCGGGTTCCGGTCGTGTACACCGGGCCGATCGACCGCTACTTCGACTATGCGGAGGGAGCGCTCGGCTGGCGCACGCTCGACTTCGAGCAGGAGGTGCTTGAGATCGGGGACTTCCAGGGCACCAGCGTCATGAACTACGCCGACGCGGACACCCCGTACACACGCATCCACGAGTTCAAGCACTTTCACCCCGAACGGGCAGACCGTTACCCGGCCGACAAGACGGTGATCGTCCGCGAGTTCTCGCGCTTCGCGACTCGCGACGACGAGCCCTATTACCCGGTCAACGCGCCGCAGGACCGTGCGCGGGTGCGGGCGTATCGGGACCTCGCGGCGGGGGAGAGAAGCGTCCACTTCGGTGGTCGTCTGGGAACGTACCTGTACCTCGACATGCACATGGCTATCGGGTCTGCGCTCTCGATGTGGAACAACCAGCTCGCCTGACGTGACCGGACTCAGCTGGCTCGCGGTGCTGCCCGCGTTTCTCATGGCGGTCATCGTGCTCGTCGTCCCCGGGCTGATCGTCCTCGCTCAGCTGCGACTCGGCGTCGCCGCGAAGGCGGCGCTCGCGGGTGCCGTCTCGGTGGTCGCGATCGGTGTCGCCGGCATGGTGTTCTCAGCGCTCGACCTGCCGTTCGCGATGTGGCAGCCCCTCGTCGTCGCAGTAGTGGCGGCCGCGGGCGTCACGCTCGTGCGCCGGTCCGCGCCGACCCTCGGGCCGCGCGGCTGGTCGCTGGCGCCCCTCGGCGGGGTGTGGGCGCTGGCGATCATCGTCATCGGCCTCGTCGCGTTCATCGCGGTCCAGAACCCAGCTCTGGTAAGCCAGACTTACGACAACGTCTTCCACCTCTCCGCGGTGGCCGCCATCCTCGAGCACGGAGATGCCTCGTCGCTCACGCTGCGGACGCTCATCGAAACCGATCGATCGCTTGCGTTCTATCCGTCGGCGTGGCATTCGCTGGTGGCGCTCGTCGCGCAGTCGACCGGCGCCGCCATCGGGCTGTCGGCGAACGCCACGTGGCTCGCCGTCTGCGCTGTGGTCTGGCTGCCGGGGGTGGCGTGGCTCTCGCATATCCTGTTGCCGCGATTCCCCCCGACGGAGGTCGCCCTCGTCGCGCTTCCGCTCGCTGCAGCCTTCGGTGCAATGCCCTACCCGTTGCTGGCATGGGGTGCGCTGTATCCTACGTTCCTGGCGACCGCGCTGCTCCCGGTCGCGGTCGGTCTGCCGGTGCTCGGCTGGCGCGCCTGGCGCGCTGCCCGAGCCAGCAGCCGAGCATGGGTGCTCCTCTGGGCGTCCGGTGGGACGATCTCCGCGCTCGCCGCGATCACGTTCGCCCAGCCCCGGGTGCTCGCGACTTGGGGATTGCTGATGGCGGTCCCGTTCGTCGCCGTAGTCGCCGGGTCGGTGCGGCGCGGATGGCGAGCCGGCGGCGCATCCCGGCGCCGCACCGGCCGACTACTGGTTCTGGGCGCCCTGCTGACGCCGCTGACGTGCGCGGCCGGGATCTGGTATCTCGTTACCTGCCTCGGGCTCTTCGAGCGGCCGCTGAGCGATCGGCTCGACGGTCCCCAGGCTCAGGCCGTCCAACCGGTCTGGGCGGGGCTGTGGCAGGTGCTGTCGCAGTCGTGGCTCACGGGTGTCGGAACGTCAGCGACCTGGCCATCGCTTCTGCTCGCGGGCGCCGTGATGCTGGGGGCGGTGGCGGCGTGGCGGACGCGTCGCGTGCGATGGGTGGTGGTCGCCTTCGCGCTGCTGGCCATCATGTTCGCTCTCGCGGCAGGTTCCGACGACATCCTGAC
Source organism: Microbacterium sp. ZW T2_14 (assembly GCF_044987405.1). Lineage (NCBI taxonomy): Bacteria > Bacillati > Actinomycetota > Actinomycetes > Micrococcales > Microbacteriaceae > Microbacterium > Microbacterium sp. ZW T2_14. The sequence goes on from NZ_JBJDRK010000026.1 coordinate 43,360, forward strand.
GAAGCTCGTCGCGGGGCTCTGGTACAAGGACAAGTACCGGCTCAGCTCCGCACTGCCGGTACTCGGCGTTCCGCTCGCGACACTCGGCGTGCTGACTGCCGTTCGTTGGCGCCGGCCGCAGGTCGACGCTCGACGTCGGGTCCTCGCCAGTGCTGTCGCCTGGGTCGTCGCCGGGACGTCTGCCCTGACGCTCGCGCTGACCGGCACCTCCGGGGCAGTGGCTCACGCCTTTCGGATGCCCGAGGTCGATGCCGGCGATGCGGTCGTGTCGCAGCGACAGGCGGAGTTCTTCGGGGATCTGGAACTCCGGGTGCCCGCCGATCAGCGCGTGCTGGGCGATCCCTGGGACGGCTCTGCGTGGACGCTTGTCTTCGGCGCTCGTGAACCGGTGTTCCCACATGTCAACGGGCAATGGGACGCCGATCGGCTGACGGTGGCGTTCCATCTGGCCGACATCGAGTCAGACCCCGCCGTCTGCGCGGCCCTGGACAGACTTCGCGTGCGCTACGTGGTGCACGACCCGCACGAGTTCGGTGGGGGAGACCCCTCTGGCAACCACTTCCCGGGCCCCCACGCCGCCGTGGACGCGGGTCTGTTGACCCTGGTGGAGTCTGCCGGCACCACAGGTCTGTATCGCATCGACCAGTGCGGTGCTCTGGAATGACATCGCGTCAAAGGTCGGGTCGCGGTGACGGCGCGCGCCTCAACTGAGGAGCCGGCGGGATGCCATCTCGTCGAGCGAGCGCTCGTACGCATCGGACTCGACTGATTCACTGCGGACCCACTCGGCGAACGCGCGAACACCGGTCTCGAACGGGACCGAGGCCGCGAAGCCCAGAAGGTGCCGGGCGCGTTCGACGTCGGCGACGTTGTGGCGTATGTCTCCGACCCGGTATCTGCCGGAGACATGCGTCGGCACATCGCTACCGTAGGCGTCGAGAAGTGCGGCGACCACGTCGCGCACTGTCACCGAAGCGCCGGTACCGATGTTGAGCACGGCGCCGTCCGCCCTCGGATCGAGGGTCGCGCGATACGTCGCTTCGACGACGTCGTCGATGTAGATGAAGTCGCGGGACTCAAGGCCGTCCTCAAAGATGTTGATGTCCTTGCCCAACCGGATGAGCGTAGAAAAGATCGACAGAATGCCCGTATACGGGTTCTTGAGGGACTGGCCGGGGCCGTATACGTTCTGATACCGCAACGTCACAGGTTCCACGCCGAGCGCGGGTGCCACCGTCATCACGAGCGACTCCTGAGCGTGCTTGGTGATCCCGTAGACGCTCGACGGATGAACGAGGGCGTCCTCGGACGTCGGGATCACCGTGAGCGGGCCCTCACCAGACATGGTGACGTCGAAGCGTCCCGCGGCCATCTCAGTCGCGGAACGGTGGGGAGGGTACACGACGCGGCCATCAGCCGTCCTGTACGATCCCTCGCCGTAGACGGCGCGCGAGGAGGCGAGCACAATTCGTCGAACGGCGTGCGCGCCTTCCCCCAGGACATCGAGCAGCTTCGCAGTTCCGCCCACATTCGTCGCGACGTAGCGGTCGATCTCGTACATCGACTGACCGGTCCCAGTCTCGGCAGCGAGATGGATGACAATCGTCGCGTCTCGGATCGCCTGGCGGATGTGCTCAACGGACTCGACCGTGCCCCGGATGACGTGAGCGACCTCCTCGAGTCGCCTCACCGTGTCTGCGACGGCGTCCGGGTTGCCGTGCACCTGGGGGGTGAACGCGTCCAGCACCGTGACCCGGTGTCCGGCCGCGTGAAAGCGCCGCGTGAGATGCGAGCCGATGAAACCGGCGCCCCCGGTGATCAGAACATGCTCCGTCATCATTCTCCTACGCGCCTATCGCCTCGATCGATGGGGCGGGAGTGGGATGCCATCGATCGGTCCGATCCTAGTGTGCCCCGCGCAACGATGCCCGCCGCGACCCCGTCGTGGAAGAACGCCTGCGGTCCCGCTGGTCGCCGGCTACGAGGCGGTGTGCCTACGAGGCGGTGTGATGATCCGGATGTTCGACGTGCTCCTCGACAAGCGTGATGGGGTCGGGACCAGGCGAATGTGGGAACACCCAGAGCGTGTAGAGGACGTAACGGAACCCCGTCGCCAGCGTCTGCCCGATAAGCGTTCCGGCGATGTTGTCGGCCAAGAGGCTGTCGAATCCGAGCACATATCTCGAGAACGCGAGGCACCCGAGCTGCAGCGCGATCGCGGCGACGTTGACGACGGCATACCTCCCGACTTGCGTGAAACTGATCGGCGCTTTGCGATCACGGTATGTGAGCAGCTTGTTGCCGAGGTAGGTCACGACCAGGCCCGCAACGACGGCGATCGTCTTGGCAATAAGCGGTGCATCGAAGAGGGGCCCGTGTCCACCCGCGAAGACGAGCAGGTTGTACACGACCGCATCCACGACGAAGCCCAGTCCACCGATCGCAAGAAAGATCGATCCTCGGCGGAGATTCCGTACGAAGAACTCCTGCCGATGCGTGCGCGCACTCATGATGTCGTCGCCTCCCCGTCCACACACAAGGGGACATTCGGGGGCCCTGTGATGATCAGGGACGATCCGTCGAGGGTTTCGACGGTGTACGCACCGTCTTTCACTTCGAGCTCGCGAGGCTGTCCCTGGCGCCCGTCGTCGTCGACCGCCGCGATCCACACAGCACCGCTGCCGTCCGCATCGAGGACGGATCCCGAGGGAACGACCGTCCCCTGCCCGACCGGTGTGCAGCGAGCCGGTTCGTCGGCGCGTGCGACGGTTACGCCCAGGTTGACCAGTGCCGTGAGTCTCGCCTCGTCGCTGAATTCGATCACCGGGAGGCCGTCACGCTCGTGGAGGGTCTGCAGAGCGGAGATCGAGGGCGTCACGTAGACGGGCTCCGGGCTGGCTTCCAAGTCGATCTGCGAAGGGAACTCCTCAGCCAGAGCGATTCCCGCGGAGATCGCCTGGTGCCCGAAATTCTCGCGAACGGCGTCCGACCTTGCGGTCGTGACGAGCGTTCCGAGGTTGTAGATGCCGACGAAGGCGACCAGGCCGAGTGCGAGCAGCAGTCGCGCATCGGACGCGGCAATCGCGCGTGTCACCATGAGCGCCACCGCGGCGGCCAGTGCGACGAAGAGGAAGTAGACATAGCGGTTGGAACTCGCCGACGCCAGCGAGGTGCCCCATCTGCTGTAACCGGTCATGGCGGCGAACACTACGCCTGCTCCCACCATGCCGATCGCGGCGAGCAGCTCGGCGGTGAGCTTGCGACCGAGCGATCGGAGAGTCCAGAGGCCGATCAGCGCGACGATCACGGCACCGATGTACGGCAGCGGGATAATGCGCCCCAGGCCCTCGACGAACATGAATCCCATGTACTGGGGCACGAGCAGAATTTCGGCGCCGGTCGCGCGGAGGTAGGCGTTTCCGTTCGGGCCGGCGATCGCGAAGTACCACGAGAGGTATGCGAGCATCGGGACGCCGACGGTGATCATCAGCTTCCGCCACCCGTGCATGCGCCAGACGACGAGCGCGACTGGGACGAAAAGAGGGAGCGCGGTGCCCGATGTAGCTGCGCCTACGAGGAGCAGTGCGGTCACACCTGCCACGCCGCCGACGCCGAGTCCAGGTCGGAGGGCGATGAGAACGGCACCGAGCCCGCACGCGATCGCGCCAATGTAGCCGAACTGGAACCCCCAGAGAAGGTTCTCAGCGCCCGCTCCGAGCACGAGGAAGACGGCGACCAGCCCTGTCGACACCCACCTGGCGCTGCCCACGCGATTCAGGAGCCGCCACAGCAGGTGGGCGGCGATGACGTGCGTGAGGATCTCGAGCAGGAGGAACGGCCAGTAGCTCGATAATCCGAACACCGCCTGGAGCGCCATCCAGACGAGCACCGGGACGGTGCTCCAGTGTCCGGCGTGCCCTCCCCAGAGCGTCTCCGCAGGTTCCCACATGAACCGCCACTCGTCGTAGAAGAACCACTGGGTGCGCGCGATGAACGCGACGGTGGCGAAGCCGACGACGAGGGAGGCGTAATGCGCGATGGTCGCTGAGCGGTCGCTCCGCAGCGCGTCCAACGCGCGCTGCGGAGTGCTGAGCCGGGTCGTCGCGTCGACCATGTCGAACTAGATTGTCCCCTCGTCGATCGCGTTGGCGATCCAGGGGATGACCTCGTCGAGCATGTCCTCGAGCGTCGTCGTCGCCTCGAACCCGAGGACTTCCTTCGCTTTCGTGACATCGGGAACCCGCTTCTGCACGTCGTACTCGAAAGCAGGGTCGTTGACCAGGTTCAGAGGCACATCGGCACCCTTGATCTTGCGCCAGATCACTTCGGCGAGTTCGACGACCGTGTGACCGGCGGCGGTCGAGATGTTGAAGTCATTATTGAGCGCCGCTGGGTGATCCAGGCTCAGCACGATCCCACGGGCGAGATCGCCGCCATAGGTGTAGTGGCGGACCTGGTTTCCTTCACCGAGGATATGCAGCGGGTCCTGGCCCTTGAGTACCTTCTGGACCAGGTCGGGGACGACATGGCTCATGGCGAGCTGGACGTTGCCCGAGTGGATCTCGACGTCGCCGAGCGCACGCGACTCGCCGATGCCCACGCAATTGAACGGGCGAAGGATGGTGTAATCGATGTCGTACTGCCCTTTCGCGGCGCGCGCGAAGTACTCGACCGCCAGCTTCTGGAAACCGTAGGAGGACAGCGGGGGAGGGACGATCAGCTCATCGCCCTCCTTCGACGGCCAGCGGTCGGTCGACTCGAAGACCATCGATGACGACATATAGGTGACCTTCTTCAGCTTGCCGCCCGCCTTCTTCGAGGCGATCGCGGCGTCGCACGACGAGGCGATGATGCGCTCGTTCGCGGCGATGAGGTCGTACTGATACGTGTGGAAGTACGAGATGCCACCGATGAGCGCCGCGCCGGCGATGAAGTGGTCGCAGTCCATGAGCAGCTCGGTCATGCGCGCCGTGTCGGTGACGTCGGCGATGACCAGCTCGTAGTTCGGGTTGTCGTCGTACGACTTCTTAACGGGGCCGTACTTGGAGTAATTGTCGACTCCGACGACCTGGTAGCCCTGTCGAAGCAGTTCTTCGACCACGTACCCACCGATGAAGCCGGCAGAGCCGGTGATCAGGACCTTTTCCATTACCTGTTTCCCTTCGTGCCGCGTGCGGCGTCTGCAACGTCCGCGACGGCCAATGGGCGGCCGAACGCGAAGAAGTACCAGCGCAAGTACTTGGGGATCCACTTGCGCAACTGGAAGTTCGAGGCCCCCGCGGTGCGGTCGAGCCAGATCGTGGGCAGTTCGGCGACGGGAAGGCGCGCGCGGCGCGCCTTCGCCGTCAGCTCGAGGCCGATCTCGAAGCCGTCACGGGACTGGATCTGCACCGTACGGACGAAGTCCGCGTTGTAGGCCTTGAACGAGTTTGTCGCGTCGCGCGTGCCGATGCCCGCGAACAGGTGGAGCGAGTTTCCGGCGAGGCGCGAGAGCGTGCGCTTCAAGCGCGGCCCCCCGATCTGCTGGCCGCCGGCCATGTATCGGCTGCCCGCGGCGACAACGACCCCCCGCTCGACGAGAACGGTGAGCTCGTCGATCTGGCGGGGGTCGTCGCTTCCATCCGCCATGGTGACCACTACGGTCGGGGCGGCGGCGGTGTCGAATCCGTACCGAAGTGCGTGCGCTGGACCCCGACCGTAGGAGCTGATAACGCAGCGGATGCGGTCGTCCGTGGACGAGAACCTTTCCACGACGGGGATGGTTGTGTCTTCTGGCGTGTCGACGACCACAAGGAGCTCGAAGGGGAGCGTGACCGTTGCCGCGACACGCGACAAGAACGGGGCGATCTCCTCGCCCTCGTTGTACGCGGGGACGACGATCGACACGCGCGGCTCACTGCTCAAATGAGCACTCCGTTGCCCAGAATGTTCCAGACGTCGGCCACCGGCTTGTCCGTTTCTATGTCGCGGTACTCCTTGTGCGGCGTTGCGACGATGAGGATGTCAGCGCGGCCGAGGACCTCGTCCAGGGAGAGAAGCGAGGAGTCGATGGATGCCGGAACGTGAGGGTCGGTCGCGATGACCTCGTGTGCCTTGAAGCGGAGAACACGCTGGAGCTTGTAGGAGAGGCTCGAGCGGATGTCGTCGGAGCCTGCCTTGAATGCCATGCCGAGGATACCCACCGTCTTGTCGGAGAGATCGTGGCTCTGCTCGAGCTGGCTGGCGATGTACAGCGGCAGCCCCTCGTTGACGAGCATCGCGGCGTGACCGAGTTGGAACGTGTTGTCGCTGAACGCGGCGAGTTGCATCGTGTCCTTGAACAGGCAAGGACCGGCGGCGAACCCGGGACCGGGCATGTCCTGCGCGCGGGGATAGTCATGCGTGAGGCCGGCACGAACTCGCTCGAAGTCGACGCCCTTCGAGTTCGCCATCATGTAGAACTGGTTCACCGCGGCGAACTTGATGTATCGCCACGTGTTGGTGAACAGCTTCGCAAGCTCGGCTTCTTCGGGCGTCAGCTCGACGATCGAATCGGTGAGGCATCCGAAGAGGACGCCGGCGCGCTCGATCGCCCGCGGCGTGTAGCCGGAGACGATCTGGGGCAGTTCGAAGAGCTCTGTCATCGCCTTGTGCTCGGCGATCCGCTCCGGGCAGAAGGCGACATCCATGTCGATGCCCATCTGCTCCACCATCTCCCGCACGAGGGCGGTGACACCGGGATAAATGGTGCTGCGCAGCGCCAGGAGCTGACCGTCGCGGAAGAACGGGGCGCACGTCGACAATGCGCGCGGAATCGCATTGGGATCGGGGTTCAGGTGCTCGTCGACAGGGGTGCCGATCACGACGATGACGTTCTCGGCCGAGGCGACCGCCGAGGGGTCGGTGGTCGCCGTGAGCATGCCCTCGGCGACGACCTTCGCCAGTACCTCGTCGGCCCCGGGCTCGATGAACGGCATCTGGGCGTGCCGGATCCGTGAGACTGCCGCTTCCGCGACGTCGTACACCACGGTGCGCTGTCCGCGACTCGCTAGGGCAATGGCAAGGGGCAGACCTACGTGCCCGCCACCACCTACGACGACGACGTCATTTTCGAACGACACCCTGGATACCTGCCTTCTCGCACTGACAACCTTGGAATCATATCCCGATGCTTTGTGATGCCCATGCTCGGTGTCTCGTGGGCGATGGAGCCCCGCAGACCCCTGCGCCTCGGCCCGTCTGCAAAGGTGCCGGGACCTTGTGCGGCGCCGTGGTGGCGTGAGCTGGCCGCCCACCGACTTCAGGTCAGCGCTGGACGCGGTATGACCGGCAGCACGTGCTCGTGAGACAGGACTTGGGGCAGCCACACGGACGAGCCGTCGAAACCTGCTCACAGCTTTGTGCGGGCCACCGCAATCACCAGCGCGATCGCCGTGGAATGTCACGATCTTGTCCGCTACCGGCTCGTCGGTGTGACAAGTATCGCATCCAGCGCTTCGCCAAGCGGCTCTGCGAGGATCGTCGAGAGGGTGTTCGTGAGGTGTGAACCGGGCGTGTCCTGATACGCCACGACGTTTCCGAGGACCACCTTGCAGCCGGAGTCGTCGCAGAAGTTGTCGGTCAGATCGACCAAGGGTACGTCGAGTTCTGTGCTGAGCGTCTGGATTGTGTCCGGATAGGCATCCAGAGCGTCTGCTCGTGAGGTTGTGCAACTCGCTGCAACGGCGGCAGACCCCCCACTGTTGTCAACGCACTCCTGTGACTCGGCGGGGTTGAAAGGGACATCCGCAACGAGAACCAATGGCACGCCGGCGTCCCTCAGCGCCGCTACATACGCCGCCCGATCATCTGCCGGCGTCGCCGAGTTCCGGTACGCGCTGTAGAGCACGAGGTCGTAATTCCCACCGGCAATCGAGCCCAACCACTCGGGGCTACCAGCGCAGGACTCTCGAAGGCCGTCGTCGCAACTCATGCCGACGTACGTGGTGAGGCGCCACCCGCGCTGTTCGACAAGCGACTTCACCGCGGGAATCAGGTGGGCGGCGTGGGAATCGCCCACGATCGCGACGGAGAACTCGGAGTCGGGACTCCCGTACTCGCAGGACGAGGGCTCCTTACCCGCCATGTCGAAGCAGTCATACATGACGCCGAAGTCTTGTTTGCGATCGGTGATGAGGGGAGTGAGCGGGGTTTCAGGAGCCGTAGTCGCAGCAATGCTCGGCGCCGGCATCGCAGCCTGTTGCCGAGCTGCCGCAGCCGACGTTTGGTCCATGCCAATGATGACGGATCCCGTAAGCGCGGTTACAGCGAGCATCCCGACTGCGGCGGGATAGAAGGATCGGCGCACCGTGACTCGCCACATCGCACCGAATCTGAACGGATCCTCGATCGTCGCTTTGCTGATTGCGGCGAGCGCGATCGTGAGCGCGATGACAGCCAGCTTGCCCAACGTGTCCAGCGGCGCGCCCAGAACGAAGGGGGCGACGATGATCAACGGCCAGTGCCAAAGGTAGATGCCGTACGAGATATCACCGAGATAGGTGAGTGGGCGTATGCGCGATGTCGCTGCGGGGGATAGCGGACCTGGAACGTTGCCTGCCCAGAGAAACAGCATCGTCCCCAGCACCGGCACGAGCGCGGCGGTCCCAGGGAATGGCGTCGTCTCGGTGATGAGGAAGGCAGAGCCGAATATGAGGACGACCGAGACCCATGATGCCGCCGTCCGCACCGCCAGGGCGCGCCGAGGCGATGCGGCTTCAAAGCCAGCGTGAGGGACGAAGGCAAGCAGGCCGCCAGCCGCGAACTCCCATGCGCGGCTTGTCGTGGCAAAGTAGGCGAGACCCGGCTCGGCGTCGGTGAGCCACAGTGAACCGAGCAGCGATGCCACGAAGATCAATCCGATGGCGACGAGGGCGCAGAGACGGATGCGCGTTGCGAGCGGGGTGCCTGCGGCGTCGAACGTCGATCGTCGACCAACGCCACCGCTGGTTTTCTTTGCCACAATAATCGCGAGCAGCAGTACGAGAGGCCACGCAATATAGAACTGCTCCTCGGCTGAGAGTGACCAGAAGTGCTGCGAGATCACGGCCTGCTGGTCCTGCTCGAGGTAATTCACAGAGCTGCTGGCCAGCGCCCAGTTCTCGACATACAACGCTGAGGCGATGATGTTTCGCAGGTTCGCGCGCCACTCGGATTGGGGGAGAAACGCCAAGACCAGGGCGACTGAGACGAGCAGCACCACGCTTGCAAGCGGAAGCAGGCGGCGTGCGCGATTTCCCCAGAACGAGAAGAGGCGCAGTCCGTCCGGTCGCAGACTGCTGCGCAGAAGGTGGGAGGTGATCAGGTAGCCGGAGATAACAAAGAAAACGTCGACCCCGATGAAGCCGCCGGAAAGGCGACCCGGCCATAGGTGGTACACCACCACGAGGCCGACCGCGATGGCACGCAACACCTGGATCTCGGGTCGCAAACCCGACTTGGCCGCTTTGCCCCTTTGAATACGTTCACTCACGGTCGGAACAACACGCTTCCACCTCGGGCACAACGTATTGGGCTACCGGTGAGCATCACCATCACGTCCCTCCGGCCTTCCGCTTCGCGTCACCGAGCGGAATGCGCGGGTTCGTCCTACCGACAGGGATTCTAGCCGAGGAGATTCTGGGAGAAGACACGGACCGCCGGCGACCTGCGAGGTAGCGCGCAACGCTCGAGATCGGCGGAGAGGACCGGGAGGGCGATGGTTGAATGCGGCACGTCGACGAGGTCGCCGCTGTCCCCGAGCGGCCTGGTCGTCGACCGCCCAATAGACTCGTGTCCGTGACAACAGCCGCCGTCGGCGCTCCCGGATCGGCCCGGCGCTATCTCCACTCGTTGTGGCTGCTGTCGGCGCGCGATCTCAAGGTGCGCTACTCCACGAGCGCACTCGGCTACCTCTGGTCGGTCCTCGACCCGCTGGTCATGAGCGCGATCTACTGGTTCGTGTTCACGCAGGTGTTCCAACGCACGGTGGGGCACGAGCCGTACATCGTTTTCCTCATCACAGCGCTGCTTCCGTGGGTGTGGTTCAACTCGTCGGTCTCGGACTTCACACGAGCCTTCAACAAGGACGCACGCCTCGTCCGCTCGACCGCGATACCTCGCTCCATCTGGGTCAACCGCATCGTGCTCAGCAAGGGCATCGAGTTCCTGTGCTCGTTGCCCGTGCTGGCACTGTTCGTGATCGTCTCCCAATTCACCAACACCCCGGCTCAGCTCAACTGGGGGCTGTTGTGGGTGCCGGTCGCCGTCCTCCTGCAGACGGTCCTGCTTGTGGGCCTTGGTCTGCTCGTCGCTCCGCTGTGTGTGCTGTGGACAGACCTGGAGCGCACCACCAAGCTCATCCTGCGCGCCCTCTTCTATGCGTCGCCCGTCATCTATGGTGTCGAGGACCTGCCGGGCGCGTTCGAGACGCTCGCCGCATTCAACCCCCTCTCCGGGATATTCGCCCTCTACCGCGTCGGGTTCTTTGCGGACGAGTGGGACGCCTGGGTCATCGGCGTCGGCGCCGTCATGTCTTTCCTCTTCCTCGCCCTTGGTGTCTACATCTTCCGACGGCTCGAACGACCTATGTTGAAGGAGCTCTGATGACGGCATCCGATCTCGCGATCGAGGTGCAGGATCTCGGCGTGCGCTTCCGCCGCAATCGGAGGGGCCGCCGCAGCATCAAGGACCTGTTCTCCGACTCGTCTCGACGCGCGAAACCGGGGGAGTTCTGGGCGCTGCGCGAGGTCAGCTTCGATGTGAAGCCGGGCGAGTCGATCGGCGTCGTCGGGCGCAATGGGCAGGGCAAGTCGACGCTCCTCAAGCTCGTCGCCGGAGTTCTCCTCGCCGACGAAGGAACGGTCTCGGTCAACGGTGGCGTGGCTCCGCTGATCGAGATCACAGGCGGGTTCGTCGGTGATCTCACCGTGCGCGAGAACGTGCGTCTCACCTCGGGTCTGCATGGGATGTCGAAGGCCGAGGTCTCGCGACGCTTCGACGGCATCATCGACTTCGCCGAGCTCGAGGACTTCATCGACACGCCCTACAAGCACCTCAGCAACGGCATGAAGGTGCGGCTGGCGTTCGCCGTCGTCTCGCAGCTCGAAGAGCCGATCCTGCTGGTCGACGAGGTTCTTGCCGTGGGCGACAAGGCGTTCCGCGAGAAGTGCTACCGGCGCATCGATGAACTCCTTGCCGATGGGCGCACGCTCTTCTTCGTCTCGCACAGCGAACGCGACCTGCGTCGCTTCTGCACGCGAGGGCTTTACCTCGACAAGCACCGGCTGGCGATGGATGCCCCGATCGGCGAAGTCCTCGACCGGTACAACGCCGACTACCCGACGGGCTCCTGAGGTCAGGCCTGTGCCGTCGCCGCCTCGAGTGGCGGCATGGGCTGCCACGAGGCATCCTTCGCGATCCTGTGTCCGTCACGCAGGCCGCGGAAAAGGTTCGAGGTGCCCCGCACTGTGCGCTCGACGAGCAGCAGGCGAATCAGCTCCTTGCCGAACGTCAGGCTGGTACCGATCCCAAACAGCACCGGGTTGTAGACACCGAGCGAGCGGTAGTACTTCTTGATGTATGCCCGGTTGCGCATGATGTAGTAGCGGTACGCGTTGCTCGACGCGTTCATGTGGCGGATGCCCATGTCCCACTGCTTGATCTCCCGCGTGCGGCGCAGCACGAACTCGTCGACGATGACCGACTTCGTCTTGCGTGACGCCAACCAGCCGTACATCTGGTCGTCCCAGTAGATGAAGAACCGGGGGTCGGGCAGGCCGATCTGCTGAACGATGTCGCGGTGGATGAACATGCCCTCGAAGCATCCGGAGTTCATGGGCTTGTAGCCGGAGCCGTCGAACTCCGCGGGTGCGAAGGGAATCGGGATGGCAAGGGGCTCGGCCACACGGTACTGCCAGTAGAACGCGCTGCCGTCGTAGTCGTAGCGGCGGCCCTGAATGCTCTTGAACCGAGGCGCCCACTTGCCCATCTTCGCGAGACCGTCCGGCAGCACCTCGACGTCGTCGTCCATGAGCCAGATCCACTGGGAGCCGAGCTCGTAGGCGACGCGCATCCCCTCGCTGAATCCGCCCGAGCCGCCCGTGTTGGTCTCCATACGACGGTAGACGAGCGTCGCAGGCTCGAGGCGCTCGCGGAACGATTCGACCACATCGGTCGTATCGTCGGTCGAGGCGTTGTCGATCACGACGATGTGTCCCGGCTTCGGGTCCATCTCGGTGATGCTGGTCAGCAGTCGCGTGAGCAGCCCCGACCGGTTGTAGGTCACGACGGCGATCGTTGCGGTGGTCGGATCGAACTGCGCGGAGGCGGACGAATCGTGGGTCACGGGGGCTGATCTCCGGAGAAAGGCGGCGGGCGCCGAGACGTCGGGCCGGAGGAAAGCCTACCCTGCCGCCCCGTCGTCTCCCTGGGCGTGGGGGAGCCCCGTCGCCTCCGCAGCGCCGTCGCCCGCGGCATCCGTTCCGCTGCCGAGGCTCTCGCGCCAGGAGCGTGACTGACCCGCCCGCACCGCACAGAGCACGAGCATGAGCCAGCCGAGCCCGGTCAGGGCGAAGCTCTCGAACATCGAGTCGATGAGGATCGTGACGAGGATGAGCGGCGTCCACGCGTAGACGACCGAACGGCGTTCGCCGGCGACGAGCCACGAACGCGCCAGCGCCAGCGCCGACATTGCGACGAAGAGCACCAGGCCGACCCAGCCGAGCTGCAGGGCGACGTCGAAGTACGCGTTGAGGCCGGTCGCGTGGTCGGTGCGGAGCCAGAAGTTGATGGCGTTGAACGGGTACTCCTGCTGTTCCCAGACGCCGAACCACCCGAAGCCCTGCACCGGCTTCTGGCGGAGGATGTCGACCATGAAGTTCCACAGTTCGACGCGCATGGAGAAGTCGGTGCCGGCGCCGAGGAGGGCAATGATCGGATGCCGTGCCACGTAGCCGACGAACACGCCGACGACGACGAGGGCACCGAGTGCGAGCTGCAGACCGGCTCGACGCTCGGCCCGGGCGTGGCGCACCAGCGCGAGGGCTCCGACGGCCAGGCCGACGCCCAGCGCCAGCACGACGACGGTGGGGGAGTCGCTGAGCGCGGCCATGCCGCCGGCCAGCACCACGGAGGCGACGGACAGCCCCGGTCGTACCGACTGAGTGCGGTACTCGATGAGGAAGGTGATGAGCGCGATCACGGCGACGAAGCCGAGCAGGTTGCGCGTGCCGAAGATGCCCTGCACGGGACCGAGCTGGGCGATGTTGCCCTGGATGCCGAGGAAGGTGAAGGGGATGTCGAGCAGGATCCCCGACAGCAGTTCGAGCGCGAGCGACACGCCGAGGAGCACGCGCAGCACGTCGCCGAGCGCCCGGACGGTCTGCAGGGTGTCGCGCACGTGGCCGATGACGACGGCGAGGAACGCGAGCGCCGCCATCGACACCCAGCTCCAGAACGATGTGGCGGGGTCGCCGCTCCAGGCGATGCTGGCGAGCGCCCACCCGACGAACACGAGGACGGTCGTCGGTACGAGCCTCAGCAGCGCGATCTCCCGCCTGCGCGCCACCATGACGGCCACGCCGAGGACGCAGAGCCCGGCCACGATGGTGACGTAGGTGACGTGCCCGGCGATGCGCTCGATCGCGTACGCCGAGAAGACGGTGGCGAAGACGACGAGCGTGAAAGCGCGGGCGAAGGATGCCGAGTCCAGCAGTGCACCCAACCACCCGAGCGGTGCGGAGCGCGGTGTGTCGGTCACGCGTCGCGCCCTGCCGGGCCGCCCTCGGCGGTGGCCCCGGTGGCCCCGGTGACGCCGGTGGCCCCGGTGGCCCCGGTGGCTGCGGCGGCGGCACTCGGCTCGGCGTCAGCGGCGCGGCCGCGCGCCTGCCGTGCTCGTAGGCCGCGCCGGCCACCGGGCTCGCGGCGTGCGGACTCGTGGCTGTCGACGGCGTCGCCGCGTTCGATCGCGGCGCTCTGCTCGGCGGGGCCGACCCCGACGTGCGGCGACTGCTTGATCTTCGCGCCGAGCATGACGACGAAGAGCCAGCCCCACAGCAGCAGGGGAGTCGACTCGGCGAGACCCTGCACGAGGAGGATCGCACCCACGAGAGTGGGCAGCAGCGTCAGCGGCGAGTAGGGACGATCGGCCCGGAGATCCCAGCGGGGCCGGTCCACGGCGAAGAACCACGCCCGCCACACGAACGCCAAGTAGAGGAGCGCCAGCAGCAGCACCCCGATGATGCCGAGCTGCATAGCGACGTCGACCCACATGTTATGGGCCTGCATGACCGTCTGGCCGTGGTCGATGATCCACTCGTCGAACGCCGGATCGGACGGCACCCACGGGGTCGCGAAGCCCCAGCCCACCCAGGGGCGTTCCGCCGCCCGGGCGAGCACGGCCTCCCAGATGCCCTCGCGACCGGTCAGGTCGGCACTGCGGCCGAGGGCGGTGAAGATGGCGTCGCGCAGCAGCCAGAGCGCCAGGAGTCCGCCGATGCCGACCACCGCGTAGCCGACGTAGTACTTGGTGCGCTCTCCGGGCCTGGTGGCGGTGCGCATGAGGAGCACGGTGACGAGGACGACGGCGACCGCGGCGGCGGTGAGGTAGGCGGTCGCCGATCCGGCGCGCAGGAACAGGAACGCCGAGAGCCCGACCCAGATCCACAGGAACGTCCGACGAGGCGCACCGGATGCGAGACGGATGCCGAACACGATGATCGCGAGCAGCGCCACGGGAGCCAGCAGATTGGCGTTGCCCATGATGCCTTGGATGCGCTTGTCCCATTCGAAGAGGTTGTTGCGCGACCAGTACTCGATCGGGTCGTCCGCCGTCTCGACGACGAAGCCGGGCATCAGCGGTGCGCGCACGAACACCCAGACCCACAGTTCGAACAGGAACGACAGCGCCACCGTCCACTTGAGCGCCGAGGCCACCGCCCGCACGAGTTCACGCCACGTCAGCACGCTGCCGATGAACAGCGCCTGCACGGTGGTGATCCAGAGCAGCAGCAGCGTGAGCGCGCTCGCCGCCGGCCACGCCGACCATGCGAGCGACAGCGTGGCCCAGGCGACGTAGGCGACCACGAACCACGGCAGCCGCCGCCACTGCACGGGCGGGCGCAGGACGATCCACAGCACGACGGACAGCAGACCGCCGGCGATCGTGATGACGGTGGCGGTGAGCTCGCCGAACGCGTGCACCCAGGCGGTGCCCGACAGCGACATGAACAGCACGAAGATGCACCAGCCGCGCAGCATGAGGTGGCCGGTCTTCTCGCGGACCGGCGGTCCCGGGGGTGCCGACGCCGGGTGCTTCGAGTGGACGGCCATCGCCTCACAGCGTACCCGGTGGCTTCCGCGATCAGCGGGGCTCGAGACCGTGGGGGCGAAGGCCGCCTGGCTAGGCTGTTCGGGTGCTGATCCCGCTTGCCAACGACCCCCGTGACTACGCCTGGGGCTCGACGTCTCTGCTGGCCGATCTCGAGGGGCGTGCGCCTGCCGATCATCCCGAGGCGGAAGTGTGGTTCGGGGATCATCCGGGCGACCCGTCCGAGACGCCGGACGGTCGGACGCTCGACCGCTGGATCGCCGACGACGGCGCCGCGTCGGGCATCGACGAGCCGCTGCCTTATCTGCTGAAGCTGCTGGCCGCGGCATCCGCACTCTCCATCCAGGCGCATCCCTCGAAGGCGCAGGCAGAGGCCGGCTTCGCGCGAGAGGAGGCCGCCGGGATCCCGCGGGACGCCGCCGAGCGCACCTACCGCGACGACAACCACAAGCCCGAGCTGATCGTCGCGCTGAGCGAGACGTTCCGTGCGCTCGCGGGACTGCGCGAGCTCGACGCGACGCGCCGCCTCCTCGCCGCGCTGGGACCGGGCGCCGCGCCGCTGGCCGAGCGGTTGGCCGAGGGGGATGCCTCGCTCTCGGCCGTCATCGGCTGGCTCCTGTCGGACGGTGCCGATGTCGCGCGGGACGTGATCGCGGCCGCCGTCGCGGGCGACTCAGACGAGTTCGCCGCGGAGCTGGAGCTGGCCCGCACGCTGGATGCGGGGTTCCCGGGGGATCCCGGCATCGTCGTCGCCCTGCTCATGAACCTCGTGACGCTGCGATGCGGAGAGGGGCTGTTCGTGCCGGCCGGCGTGCTGCACGCCTACCTGGACGGACTCGGCGTCGAGCTGATGGCGGCGAGCGACAACGTGCTGCGCGGCGGCCTGACGCCGAAGCACGTCGACGCGAGCGAGCTCGTGAGCGTCCTCGACCCCACGCCGGGGGTGCCGCCGGTGATCCACGCGCGCACGCTGGGTCGCGGCATCCGTCAGTACGACGTGCCGGTCGATGATTTCGCCCTCCTCGCCGTCACCGCAGCGCCGGACGGCGTCGACGTGACGCTGGCGGGACCGGCGATCGCGGTCGCGACGGACGGCGCTCCCGAGGTCGCCGGACTCGCATCGGGCGGCACGAGCGTGCTCGTCCCGGGGGCCGCGGTGCTGGTCACCCCCGACGAGGGCGGACTGCGCGTGACGGGTGACGGTGAGCTGTTCATCGCCCTCCCGGGGCGCTGAACGGGCTCACCTCTGCGCTTTCTCATCGGACCGTTATGACAGCGGGACACGCCGTCGGCGCGTCGTGAAGGTTCAAGAGGTAGTTGAGCGTTTACTATCTGCGACTTGACCTCGGTGAACTACACGGGTGTAATTATCCGTACACGCACCAGCGTGGAGCAGGATCACGGGGGGTGAGAACGACATGACGGTTTCTCAATACCGTTCCGGCGTTCCCGACGACTGGTTCGTCGATCCGGTTCAACTGGGGGTACCGGGGGTTCGCCGCAACATCGGCGCGGAAGAGGACAATCCGCTCGCATGGCAGACCGACGCACTGTGTGCGCAGACCGATCCGGAGGCGTTCTTCCCTGAGAAGGGCGGCTCCACGCGTGATGCGAAGCGCATCTGCACGTCGTGCGACGTGCGAGGCGAATGCCTCGAATATGCGCTGCAGAACGATGAACGGTTCGGCATCTGGGGCGGTCTCAGCGAGCGCGAGCGTCGCAAGCTGAAGCGTCGAGCGGGCTGAAACGCACGCCGGTCGGCCGGTTCGATCCGGCCGACCCGGCGCGTTCGCCCGGGGTCTCGGACACCCGCGCCTAGGCTGACCAGGACATGCCCACCGCAGCACCGACCCCTGTGCCGTCGAGCACCAGTGCGCCATTGACCAGTCCGCCGTCGAGCACTACGCCGCCGAGCACTATGCCGTCGAGTGCTGTGCCGTCGTCCCGTCCGTCGTCGAATCGGATTCACGCCGTTCTCGTGGTGCGTCCCGATGGGCGCACGCCCGCGGCCTTCCATCTGCGACGCAGCCTCGCGGCGCTCGCTGAGCAGACGCGTCAGGTGGACGTTCTCACGATCATCGTCTGCGGCGGCGACGATCGTCTCTTCGAGATCGCGGATGCCGCGGGCGCGGCGTCCGTCGTCAAGGCTCCGGCTTCGACCGGCTTCGCTGCGGCGACGGCCCTCGCGCCCCTGCAGGCGAGCGACGGCGAGGGCGGGCAAGAGGCGGACAGCGGCTCCGGAGCCCTCTGGCTGCTCGCTCAGGACACTGCGCCGGAGCCTGACGCGCTCGCCCGCCTGGCGGGGGCGCTGGAGCTGTCGCCGTCGGTCGCCTTCGTGGCCCCGAAGCTGGTGCGGTGGGACGACCGTTCCGAGATCGTCTCGCTCGGAGTCAGCATGACCCGGTTCGGCCGCACGGTGGGCCTCGCCGACGACGAGCTCGATCAGGGCCAGCACGACGCGCAGGAGGATGTGCTCGGCGCCGACGTGCGCGGCATCCTCGTCCGCTCGGACGCGTGGAGCCGACTCGGCGGTCTTGACCGCGGGCTGGCGGGTGCCGACGAAGGGCTCGACCTCGGGGTCCGGGCGCGGCTGGCGGGGGGGGGGGGGTCGC
>NZ_JBJDRK010000027.1:0-60537 GCF_044987405.1 Microbacterium sp. ZW T2_14
TTCCTCGCCCGCGTCATGCTCGGCGAACTCCGCACCGGAGCGCTCGAGGGCGTGCTGTTGGATGCGGTCGCGAAGGCGTCCGGCCGTGACGCTCCGACCGTGCGACGTGCCGCGATGCTGTCGGGCGACCTGGGCGCGACGGCGCGGATCGCCCTCACCGGTACGCCCGAGGATCTGGCCGCGATCGGGCTCGAGGTGGGGCGCGGCGTGCTGCCCATGCTCGCTTCGACCGCCGGCTCGACGACCGAAGCGCTCGAGACGCTGGGGGCCGCGGCATCCATCGAATACAAGCTCGACGGGGCGCGGATCCAGGTGCACCGCGACGGCGAGGATGTACGCGTGTTCACCCGGAGTCTCGCCGACATCACGCACCGCGTGCCCGAGATCGTCAAGGTCGTGCGGCAGCTGCCGGCCGACCGCGTGATCCTGGACGGCGAGACGCTGTCGCTCGACGAGGACGGCGGGCCACGCCCGTTCCAGGACACCATGGCACGCTTCGGGTCCCTGGGCGCCGACGACGCCGCAGCGGTGGTGCTCCGGCCATGGTTCTTCGACATCCTGCACCTCGACGGCCGCGACCTCATCGACGAGCCGCTGGCGACGCGTCTCGCACTGCTCGACGAGGCGGTCGGCGACGCCCGCATGCCCGGCATCGTGACCGACGACGCGGCACGCGCCGAGGAGTTCTCGCGCGAGGCTCTCGCCGCGGGGCACGAAGGCGTGATGGTGAAGGCGCTCGACGCGCCCTACGCCGCCGGGCGGCGCGGCAAGAGCTGGCTCAAAGTGAAGCCCGTGCTCACCTACGACCTCGTCGTGCTCGCCGTCGAGTGGGGGTCGGGCCGGCGCACCGGTCAGCTCTCGAATCTGCACCTCGGTGCCCGCGATCCCGACGGGGCGTTCGGCGAACCCGGGGGCTTCGTGATGGTGGGGAAGACCTTCAAGGGCCTGACCGACGCCACCCTGCGCTGGCAGACCGAGTACTTCCCGACGATCGAGACCCATCGCTCGTCCTACGCGGTGCACGTGCGGCCCGAGACAGTGGTCGAGATCGCGATCGACGGCGTACAGCGCTCGACGCGCTACCCCGGCGGTGTCGCCCTGCGCTTCGCGCGGGTGAAGGGCTATCGCCCCGACAAACGCGCCGACGAAGCCGACACGATCGAGACGCTGCGCGGACTGCTGCGGGGATGAGCGCTGAGCCGCGCGGACGTCAGCGGCGGACCGCGACGTACCTGTGCTCCGGCCGGCCCGTCGTCCCGTAGCGCAGCCGCACCTCGACCAGGCCGCGGCTGGCGAGCCCGGCCAGGTGGCGTTGGGCCGTGGCCCGAGAGATGCCCACCCGGTCGGCGATCTCCGCGGCGGATGCCTCGTCGTCGCCGAGCCCCTCGAGGATCCGCTGCTCCGTCGCCGAGCGCGCGATGGTCGCCGGCTCCGCCCCGCCGTGCATGATCGCGAGGGCGCGGTCGATCTGCTCCTGCTCCAGGGGCCGGTCGGTGACCAGCAGGTTGCGCATCCGTGCGTAGCGGTCCAGCCGCTCGGCCAGCACCCGGGCGTCGAAGGGCTTGGTCAGGTATGCGAGGGCGCCCGCCTGCAGCGCGCGGCGCACGGTGGCGGCATCCGTCGCCGCCGACAGCACGAAGGCGTCGATGCCGGCCGCGGCGACGAACTCGACGCCGTCGCCGTCGGGGAGGAACGCGTCGACGAGCAGCAGGTCGGGGGCGTGCGTTCGCACGGCCTGCCGTGCCGCGCCGAGCGACTGCACGGACTCGAGGGCGGTGAACCCGGTACGCGACGCGACGATGTCACGGTGCAGGCCGGCGACGCGGAAGTCGTCGTCGACGACGAGGACGCGGATGGGACGGCTCATGCGTTCTTCCTCTCGGGCTTCTCGTCGGCGGGGCGGAGCGCCCCAGGGAGCCGGGCGCCGAACACGGCGCCGGAGCCCGCACCGCCCGGATCGATCAGCCAGACATCGCCGCCGCGGCGGCGTGCGAGATCGCGGGAGAGCGGGAGACCGAAGCCGTGACCGTGGACGGCATCCGCCCCGCCGGCCGGCACCTCGAGGGGGGCCACGCGCGCGAACGGGTCGGCTCCCGTCGGATGGATGCCGCGGCCGGAGTCGGCCACCGTGATCACGAGTTCGCCGCCGTCTCCGAGCAGCGCGATCTCGACCCAGCCGGGCGGTTCCCCGGCCACCGCCGCGGTGACGGCGTTGCCGACGAGGTTGCCGAGCACCGCCGCGACGTCCTCCGCCTCGACCACCTCACTCAGCAGGAGGGTGTCCTCGGAGATCCGGACGGTGACGCCACGCTCCCGGGCCGTGGCGGCGGTGGCTCCGAGGAGCGACTTCAGGAAGGCGTCCGGGACGCGCTCGAGTCCCGCGACCCCGAAGTCAACGGCGCCTCGCTCGGTCAGATCGCCGAGGAACGCGCGCGCCTCGTCGACGCGTCGCGCATCGATCAAGCCGGAGGCGACGTGGAGGCGATTGGCGAACTCGTGCCGCTGCACACGCAGCGCCTCGGTCATCGCGCGCACGGTCTCGAGCCGGCCGGCGAGCGCCTCGACGTCCGTGCGGTCGCGCACGACCACGATCTGGCCCAGTGCCCGTGCGTCCCGCTGCACCGGGCGGGTGTCGAGATACAGCACCCGGTCGCCCACGACCGCCTCGAGGCCGGAGACCCCGTCTCGCACCGCGTGGAGCACCGTGTCGGGCAGCGCGAGCGCGTCGAACCTGCGCCCGACCGGAGCCTGGATCCCCAGCATCCGTTCCGCCGCTTCATTGCACACGCGCACGACGCCGTCGGGATCGATCGCGACGACGCCGTCGCCGACGCCCTCGAGCACGGCCGCCTGATTCTGCACGAGGGCGACGAGCTCCTCCGGCTGGAGCCCGAGCGTCAGCCGCTCGAACCGCCGTCGGAGCAGCAGTGTGGCCACCGCGGCGAGGGCGACCCCGCCGATCGCGGCGATGGCGATCGTTGCGACGAGGGCCGGCAGGTCGTCGAAGACGCTCGCGCGCTCGAATCCGACACTGACCTCGCCGACGGGGGCGCCGCCGTCCTCGGCATAGACCGGCACCTTGGCGCGGGCGGACTCGCCGAGCGTGCCCACCTCCCAGTCGACGACCTCGTTGCCCTCGAGCACGTCGGCGAAGGGCGTGGAGACGACCTGACCGAGAAGCGTCTCGGTCGGGTGCGCGAGACGGATGCCGTGATCGTCGGTGATGACGACGAACAGCGCGTCCGTGCGGCCGGCGACGTCGGCGGCGATCTGCTGGAGTGGACCGCTGCGCAGCTGGGTGGCATCCGGTGTTCCGGGGTCGGCGGAGAACTCGGCGACCAGCGACTTCACGTCGGGATCCTCCGCGACCGTGCGTGCGATGTTGAGGGCTGCCGCCTCCGACTCCGCCCGGAGCTGGCGCACACCGAGCCACCCGAAGACGAGCGCGCACACGGCGACGACGGCGGTCACCGTCGCCAGCTGCATCAGGAGCAGCCGGGTCGCGAAGCGCATCCGACCTCCAAGAGCTGGGGCCGGTAGCTGCCATCGGCCTTGCACGCACGTGAGCACAATGCGCAGAAGACACGCTACGCGCACAACCTGCAGGAATGCGACGTACCGCGCGACGAGCGGGGTCCCGCGCCTAACCTCGCGGGAACGCACCGCCACCGGGCGATGCCATCACCCGCACCACACGCACCCGCACGACACGACGAAGGAGTCGAGATGAACGCGGCAGTTCCGTTCCTGATCCACGCCGCCGAGGCCGACGAAGGCTACGCCACCGCCTTCGTCCCGTCCGAAGGCGTGCTCGTCGCCCTCGGCTTCACCATGGTCCTGGTCTTCATGGCGCTCATCATGACGCGCCGGCTGACGCCGATGGTCGCGCTCATCATCGTGCCGACCGTGTTCGGCCTGTTCGCCGGTGCGGGGCTCGGGCTCGGCGACATGATCCTCGATGCGATCGGGAGCATGGCCCCGACGGCGGCGCTGCTGATGTTCGCCATCATGTACTTCGGCATCATGATCGACGTCGGCCTGTTCGACCCGCTCATCCGGGCGATCACGCGGCTGCTCGGCGACGACCCGGCCAAGGTCGTGCTGGGCACCGCCGTGCTGGCCGGTGCGGTCTCGCTCGACGGCGACGGGTCGACGACCTTCATCATCACGACCTCCGCGATGCTGCCGATCTACCTGCGGCTCGGCATGAGCCCCGTCGTGCTCACCTGCGTCGCGGGCCTCATGAACGGCACGCTGAACATCGTGCCGTGGGGCGGCCCCACGGTGCGCGCGGCGACCGCTCTCGGCCTGCAGCCCACCGACATCTTCGTGCCGATGCTGCCCTCGCTCGCGGCCGGCATCGTCATCTCGCTGTCCTTCGCCTGGTTCCTCGGGCTGTCGGAGCGCAAGCGCATCGGCAGCATCGACGAGTCGCGGCTGGACGGCGGGGGAGTCCTCGGCGGATCCCGCATCTTCCGCAGCGCCGACCGGAAGCCGGGCGCCCGGGCGACGCTGCGCACCGGCAACATCGTGACGGTGGCCGGCGGCAGGGGCAGTCTGCCCGTCGCCACGGCTGTCGTCGACCGCGAAGACACCGCGATGGCGGACACGATGCTCGACCCCAACCGCGCGACGCTGCGGCCGAAGCTCATCTGGGTCAACCTGGCGCTCACCCTCGTGGTGATGGTGCTGCTGGTGCTGGACGTCTTCCCCCTCGCGTACGTGTTCATGGTCGGCGCCGCGATCGCACTGTTCGTGAACTTCCCGAAGCTCAAGAGCCAGGCCGACGAGATCGTCGCCCACGCGCCGAGCATCGTGGGCGTGGTGTCGATGGTCCTCGCGGCCGGAGTGCTCGTCGGCGTGCTGAACGGCACCGGCATGGTCGACGCGATGGCGACGTGGATCACCACCGTGATCCCCGCCTCGCTCGGACCGTTCCTGGCCGTGATCACCGGCATCCTGTCGATCCCGTTCACGTTCTTCATGTCGAACGATGCGTTCTACTACGGCATCCTGCCGGTGCTGGCGCAGAGCGCCGAGCACTTCGGCATCGCCCCGGTCGAGATGGCTCGCGCCTCGATCACCGGACAGCCGGTGCACCTGCAGAGCCCGCTGGTGCCGGCGATCCTGCTGCTGGTCTCGCTGGCGAGCGTCAACCTCGGGGACCACCACAAGAAGGTGCTGTGGCGGGCGTGCGTCGTGGCGCTCGCGATGCTCGCCGTGGGTGTGCTGGTGGGTGCGATCCCGCTGATGGCCTGAGCAGCTGGGCGCCCCGAGCTTCGGCTCGCCCGGGCGGCCCGGGCTCGTAGGCTGTGGCCATGACCAGAGCAGCCGCGCCCGACGCCGCCTTCGAGCACCGCAGCTTCGGGGCGCCGGGCGCCGAGCGCACCGTGTTCCTGCTGCGCATGGGGGCTTCGGCGCTGTCGGACCCGCTGCCCGACACCACGGCCCGACGCGACGCGCGCATCGTGGCGGTCGGACTCACCCTGGACGACATCGACGACCCGGTCGCCTACCGGGGCACGACCCCCGCGGAGGCGAGCGCGCGCGGGATCTCACGGTTCGTCGACGAGGAGCGCAGGGACCGTCCCATCGGACTCGTCGGCGTGGGCGCGGCCGGCGAGCTGGCCATCAGGGTCGCGGCGCTCGTCGGCTCGGGCGTGGACCGCCTCGCCCTCGTCGCGGTGCCACGACCCGAGTCGGAGCTCGGCGGCTACGAGGTCGCGGAGCTGCTCGGCACGATCGCCGCCAAGACCTTGGTGATGAACGGGCGAGACGATCCGGATGCCGCGAGCGCCGCCGCACGCTGGTTCGCCGAGGGGCTGCCGTCCGCCCGCGTCGAGATGGTGCCGCAGACCTCCAGCCCCGAGTCCCGTCTCGTGCTCGCCGAGGTGTGGGAGCGGGTGCTCTCGCACGTCGCCCCGGGAACCCTTCGATGACGCGGATCGTCGTCCTCACCGGAGCCGGCATCTCTGCCGAGAGCGGCGTGCCCACCTTCCGCGGCACCGACGGGCTGTGGGAGGACCACCGCATCGAGGACGTCG
Organism: Microbacterium sp. ZW T2_14; assembly: GCF_044987405.1. NCBI lineage: Bacteria > Bacillati > Actinomycetota > Actinomycetes > Micrococcales > Microbacteriaceae > Microbacterium > Microbacterium sp. ZW T2_14. The sequence goes on from NZ_JBJDRK010000027.1 coordinate 6,045, forward strand.
CCACCCCCGATGCGTACGAGCGGGACCCCGACACCGTGCTCGCCTTCTACGACGCTCGGCGGCGGGCGCTCGCCGCCGTCGCGCCGAACGCGGCCCACCGGGCATTGGCACGACTCGAAGGCGCGATCGGCGACGACCTGCTCATCGTCACGCAGAACGTCGACGATCTTCACGAGCGCGCCGGCAGTCGCAACCTGGTCCACATGCACGGCGAGCTGCGCCGGGCGCTGTGCCTCGCGTGCGGTCGCCGGCCCGAGTGGCGGACCGACCTCCTCGATCGTCCCGTCTGCCCCGAATGCGGAGAGCGGATGCTGCGCCCCGACGTGGTCTGGTTCGGCGAGATGCCGTACGAGCTCGAGCGGATCGAGAACGCGATCGTCGCGGCCGATGTCTTCGTGTCGATCGGCACGTCGGGCGCGGTGTATCCGGCCGCCGGCTACGTCGCTCTCGCGGCCGCCTTCGGCGCGCAAACCGTCGAGCTCAACCTCGAGCCGAGCGATGCCGCGGTGCCGTTCGACGATTCCCGCGCGGGGCCCGCGAGCGTGCTGGTACCGGCGTGGGCCGATGAGGTGATCGCCCGGCACGGCACACGCTGAAAGGCGAAGAGCGCCGGGCGGAGGCATCCGTCCGGCGCTCTTCGCGTCTGGGTGGCGCTACATCCGCCCGCCGCCCGACCGCACACGCGACAGGGCGTCCACGGTCGCGGCGAGGATCAGCACGGCGCCGGTCACCAGCAGGTTGACGCCCGCGGGCAGGTTGAGCAGGCCCAGACCGTTCGTGATCGTCGCAATGACGAGCGCGCCGATCGCCGCGTGCATGAGGCGTCCCTTGCCGCCGAAGAGGCTGACACCGCCGACGACTGCCGCCGCGACGCCCGACAGCACGATGTCGCGGCCGACCGTCGCGTCCACGGAGCCGACGCGCGCGACGCTCAGCAGCGCCGAGAACACCGCGAGGCTCGAGCAGATCACGAACGCCCACCACTTGATCCACCGCACCTTGACGCCGGAACGACGTGCTGCCTCGGCGTTGCCGCCGATGGCGTAGATGTAGCGGCCGAACTTCGTGCGGTCCAGCAGGAACGTGCCGAGCCACAGGATCGTCAGCACGACGGGCACGACGATCGGCACGCCGGCGACCTCCACCACGGACTGTCCGCGGTTCTGGTTGAGCACGTAGACGACCGCCCCGCCGATCACCGCGATCGCGGCGAGCTTGATCCACACCATCGAGAGGGCGCGGTTCGGGACGCCGGCACGCGCGCGGCGAGTCCGGTCCCAGAACGATGTGCCTCCCGAGATCGCGAGCATGATCACCAGCATCGCCCAGCCGCCCCAGACCGGCAGATTGCCGTTCTGCAGCGCGATGAGCTCCGGCACCTCGAGACGGAACAGACCGCCGGGTCCGATGATGACGAGCGCGAGGCCCTGGAATCCGAGGAACAACCCCAGCGTGACGACGAACGAGGGAATCCCCACTCTCGCCACGAAGAAGCCGATGAGGGCGCCGGTGAGGAACCCGAACCCGAATCCGATCAGGAGTGCGAGCGGCCAGGGGATGCCGAACTGGGCGTTCAGCACGACGAATAGCGCCATGCCCACACCGCCGGTCACACCGGCGGACAGGTCGATCTCACCCAGCAGGAGGACGAACACCAGCGCCATGCCGAGCACGACGAGCGTCGCCGCCTGGTTCAGCAGGTTGGCGAAGTTGCGCTCCGTGAGGAAGAACGGGCTCATGATCGAGAACAGCGCCCCGAGGACGACGAGGCCGCCGATGGCCGGGAGGGCGCCCATGTCGCCGCCGCGCACACGCTGCCACCACGCCTGGAGCTGGTCGCCGACACCGCCCTCGACACCGCTGCCGATCAGGTCGCTGGCGATGGGATCGGGTGCGGCCTCGGTCCGGGTGGCATTGCTGCTCATTCCGCGCCTCCTTCGGTGCGAACGGTCGACGTGTCGACGATCGAGACACCGGCAGGGGTCTTGGTGCCGGTGATGTAGCCCACGACGTCGTCGCGGGTCGTCGAGGATGTCGGGATCTGCGCGACCATCTGGCCGAGGTAGAGGACCGCGATATCGTCGGCCACCTCGAAGACGTCCGCGAGGTTGTGGCTGATGAGGATCACGGCGACGCCCTGCTCCGACAGGCGCTTCACGAGGTTCAGCACCTGCTCGGTCTGGGCGACGCCGAGGGCGGCCGTGGGCTCGTCGAGGATGACCACTCGGGCCTTCTTCAGCACGGCACGCGCGATGGCGACCGTCTGACGCTGCCCGCCCGACAGGCTCGACACCTTCTGGCGGACCGACTTCACGGTACGCACCGAGAGGGAGCGCAGCGTGTCGGACGCCTCCTTCTCCATGCGGCCCTCGTCGAACGTGCCGAACGAGAGCTCCTCGCGGCCGAGGAACATGTTCTGGACGATGTCGAGGTTGTCGCACAGGGCGAGGTCCTGGTAGACGACCTCGATGCCCAGGTGCCCTGCGTCGCGGGGCGCGTGCAGGTCGCGGTGCACGCCGTCGATGAGGACTTCGCCCTCGTCGTAGGGCTGCACGCCGGCGAGCCCCTTGATGAGCGTGGACTTGCCGGCGCCGTTGTCGCCGACGAGTGCGGTGACCTTGCCGGGGTGGACCTTGAGATCCACGCCCTTCAGGACGCTGACCGGGCCGAAGGACTTCTTGACCCCGACCAGCTGGATGATCGGCTCGACGCCGACCGTGGGGGTGATGGTGGATGTGTCTGACATGCTCGCTTCCTTGGGAGAGCCCGTGGTCCGGCGCGAAGGGGCGCCACGCCCAGCGGCGCGACGCCCCCTCGCGGGTTCGGCCGAAGCCGATCCGGCTTAGTTGGCGGTGACTCCGTACTGCTCGCACGCGGCCATCACGTCGGGGGTGCAGACGTCGTCGTAGTCGGCGTCGCCGGCAGCGACGACATCCTTCACCTTGTCGGGGCCGACGAGGATCGGCGTGACCTGGATGTAGGGCGTGCCGTCCTCGAGCTCGGCCTGCGAGTCGACGTCCTCGCCCTTCAGCAGCGCGACGGCCGTGTCGACGGCAGCCGTGGCCTCGTCCTTGACCGGCTTGTAGACCGTGGCGGTCTGCCAGCCGAGCAGGATGTTCTGCAGGCCCGCGACGTTCGCGTCCTGGCCCGACACCGCGACGCCGGTCAGGTTGTTGTCCTGCAGGACCTTGATGACGCCCGCGGCGTTGGTGTCGTTCGCGACCCACACGCCGTCGACCTTGCCGCCCAGACCCGTCAGGGCCTGCTCGAAGTTGGTCTGCGACTTGGCCTGGTCCCAGACCCCGGGAGGCTCGGCCGCCGCCTTGATGCCCGCGGCCTCCATCACCTCGACGGCGCCGTCGTGGAACATCGCCGCGTTGCCGTCGGTCGGGTCGCCGCCCATGTAGACGACGACGGCGCTGGCGGGGTCCTTGCCGGCGGCGGTGAGGCCGTCGAGGACGGTCTGGCCCTCCATGCGGCCGACCTCGGTGTTGTCGAACGACACGTAGTAGTCCGCGCCCGTGAACGGGCGGTCGTAGGCGATCACGGGGATGCCTTCGGCCTTCGCCTTGGTCGCGACGGCCTCCGCCGCGCCCTGGTAGTCGACGAGCAGCATGACGCCGCAGCCCTGGGTGAGCTGCTGGTCGGCGATCGTCGAGTACTTGTTGACGTCGCCCTGCGCGTTCTGGATGTCGACGTCGAAACCGGCGCCCTCCAGCCCCTCCTGGAGGTACTTGCGGTCGAAGTTCTCCCAGCGCGGCGATGAGGCCGCGTCAGGCAGGATCACACATGCACGGTCCGCGCCGTCGCCGCCGGCCTCCGTGGAACCGCCGTTGCCGCCGCCGCCGTTCGAGCAGCCGGCCAGCATCACCGCGGCCGCGCCCGTGAGGGCGGCCACGGCGAGGATCGAAGACTTCTTCATCATTCGCCTTTCGTCGTTGAAGCGAACCAGCCCAGGATCGTCCCTGGTTTGTTCTCGCTGATGCGATCATCGATGACCGGCGTTCTTGGCGTCAAGTCTTGAACGTAACGCTTTGGCAACGCACGGGCTTACGAGAGATGGATGCGGCGGAGCCGCGGGCGTAGAGAGCGCTTACCGTGCAGAGTGCCCATGTTCTGCGGCTGTAATGGACATAATGCACATCTCGTACTAGCGGGCGTCTCGGGTGGCTACCCCGAGTGTTCGCCAAGTGAAGCCAGCGGCGGGCCCGGCGTTCAGGCGCGACCGGTGGCGGCCCGCGTGCGCCGCGAGAGCGAGTCGACGATCACCGCGAGCACGAGCACGACGCCGGTGACCATGAACTGCACGGACGAGTCGAGGTTCATGAGGGTGAGGCCCGACGAGATGGACTGGATCACCACGATGCCGATGAGCGCCGAGAACGCCGACCCGCGCCCGCCGAAGAGGCTCGTACCGCCGATCACGGCCGCGGCGATGGCGTTGAGGTTCACATCGCCGGTGCCGGAGCTCTGGTTCGCCGACGCGAGGCGCGCCGCCGCCAGGATGCCGCCCACCGCGGCCAGCGTCGAGCACATCGCGAACACCGAGAGGTAGATGCGGTCCACCCGGATGCCCGCGCGCCGCGCCGCCTCGACCGACCCGCCCACCGCGTACACGGCGCGCCCCCAGCGCGTGCGGGTGAGGACGAAGTTCATGGCGACGATGAGGGCGAGGAAGAACAGGAACATCACGCCCACGCCGCGATAGATGTTCAGGTACCAGGTGGCCACCAGCAGGAAGGCGAGGAGCACGCCGGTGCGCACCGCGATCTCGGTGGTGCTCTGACTCACGAGATTGGCGGCGGCGCGCCGTCGCGCGCGGCGCAGCAGCGACCACGCGAACGCCGCCGCGGCCAGCGTCGCCACGACGTACGACGCCCAGGCGGGCAGGAACATCTGCTGCGCGAACTGCACGAGCCACGAGTCGAAGGGGATCGCGATCGATCCCGTCTCACCGAGCACCCACAGCTGCAGCCCGAGGAATCCGAGCAGGCCGGCGAGGGTGATGACGAAGCTCGGCAATCCGAAGCGGGTGAAGAGATAGCCGTACAGCAGACCGACGAGGCATCCGACCGCGATCGCCGCCACCAGCGACAGGATGAGGTTCCACTGCAGCTGCACGAACGTCACCGCCAGGACGGCGGCGGCGAGACCCGACACCGACCCGACCGACAGATCGATCTCGCCGACGAGCAGCACCAGGACGACGCCGAGCGCGATCGTGCCGATGGCGGCGCACTGCATCGTGAGGTTGACGAGGTTCTCGCTCGACAGGAACACCGGGTTGAGCAGCTGGAACACCGTCCAGATGACCGCGATGCCCAGGACGACGGGCAGCGCGCCCAGATCGCCGCCCCGGATGCGCGTCACGAAGCCCTCCAGGGCCAGACGGATGCCGGTGCGGCTCAGGAGGCGGTCGTCCACGGCCGGCTCGGTCAGACGCTCGTCGCCCTGCGCGCTCATCTGCTCCCATCCCCGCGTGGTCTCGGGGTGCGACGTGAGCCCGCGTGCGGCATGCGGATCACCGTGCCGCCGTGGCCCTCATCGGGAGTCGGCTCGGTGTCGCGCGGGTCGGCGGGCGCGGCATCCGTCCGCTCCGGCAGGCGTCGCGGCGCCGTCGAGTGGTCGACCGCGCCGGTGATCGCCGCGATGAGCGTTTCGCTGGTGACATCGGCGACGTTGTACACGCCGTTGTTGCGGCCGAGGCGCAGGACCACCACCCGGTCGGCGACGGCCATGACATCTGCCATGTTGTGGCTGATGAGGATGACGCCGTGACCGCGTTCGCGCAGACGCTCGATGAGGTTCAGCACCTCCGCGGTCTGTGCGACGCCGAGCGCCGCCGTCGGCTCGTCGAGGATGACGACACGCGGCTCGCCGATGAGCGAGCGGGCGATCGCGACAGTCTGACGTTGACCGCCCGAGAGCGAGGCGACCGGCACGCGCACGGACGGGATCTTGGCCGACAGCTCTCGCAGCAGCGTCCACGTGCGCTGCTCCATGTCGACCTCGTCGAGCGTGGCGCCGTCGCGCAGCTCGCGCCCGAGCCACAGATTCGCGACGACGTCGAGGTTGTCGCACAGTGCGAGGTCCTGGAAGATCGTCTCGATCCCGAGCCGCTGGGCGTCGGCGGGAGACGCGATGCCGATGTCTTCGCCGTCGAACTCGATGGATCCGCTGTCGGGAGGGTGGACTCCGGCCAGCACTTTGACGAGCGTCGACTTGCCGGCGCCGTTGTCGCCGACGAGCGCGACGACCTCTCCCTCGTTCACCCAGAAGTCGACGTCGGTGAGCGCCTTGACCGCGCCGAACCGTTTGCCGATGCCGCGCATCGTGAGCACGCGTTCACGCGGCCGCCCCGTCCGCGGGTGCGTCATCGACATCCTCGCCCCGTTCTCATCGTCTTTCCCGGCCCCAGCCGGCCCCTGCCAGAGTCAGGACCCTACCCGATGCCGGCAGCTTCGCACGCATCGGCATAGGCCGGCGTGCAGATGTCGTCGACGCTCCAGAATCCGTCGGCGACCACGGTGTCCATGATGTCGTCGATCGTGACTGCCACGGGATCGAGCAGCGTGGCCGGAGTCCCCTCGATCTCCAGCGGTGCGGTCACCTCTTCGCCGTGCAGCAGCTTGACAGCGACCTCCGCGGCGAGCTCCGCCTGCGGCTTGATCGCCTTGTACACCGTCATGTACTGGTCGCCCGTGAGGATGCGCTGGATGGCCGAGAGCTCGGCATCCTGACCCGTCACGATGGGCAGCGGATCCACGTTCGCGACCCGGAGGGCTGCGACCGCGCCACCGGCGGTGGCGTCGTTGGCGGCGTACACGCCGGCGATCGCGTCGCCGTGCTGAGCGATCTGGCCCGACACCCACTCCTGCGCCTTCTCGGGACTCCAGCCGGGGGTGTCGTACTCGGCGAGCACGCGCAGCCCGCTGTGGTCGATGACGCTGTGCGCGCCCCGCTTGAACAGCGCCGCGTTGCTGTCGGTCGGCGAGCCGTTGACCATGAGGATGCCGCTGCCGTCCTCGGTGGACCGCATCCCCTCGACGAACGCCGTCGCCTGCAGCACGCCGACCTTCTCGTTGTCGAAGGAGATGTAGTACGCCAGATCGCCGCCCGCGATCAGGCGATCGTACGAGACCACGGGCACCCCCTTGGCGTTCGCGGAGTTCACGATGCTGACGGCGGCGTTCGCGTCCACCGGATCCAGCACCAGCACGCCCGCGCCCGAGGTGAGGGCCGACTCCGCCTGCTGCTGCTGCTTCGCGGCGTCCTGATCGGCGTTGGCGTAGAGCACCTCGTACTCGCCGAGCTCGGCCACGCGGGCCTCGAACAGCGGCCGGTCGAACGTCTCGTAACGCGCCGTCTTCGCGTCGGGCAGCAGCAGCGCGATGGTGTCGTCCGACGGGGTGACGTCCGCGGGGCCGGGATCGCCGGTGCAGGCGGAGAGCAGACCCGCAGCGAGGAGGAGGACGCCGGCCGCCGCGGCGCGGCGCCCGCCCGGGCGGCGCCGCGGCCGATCGGGTCGGGTGCGGGACATCGGACGAGCCTATGCGGTGATCGGCAGAGAGGACGCGGTCGGAAGCTGGGCGCTGACGGTCACGTGGTCCAGGGCGATGGCGATGGCGCCCCGGGTCTCGGCCCATTCGCCGAAGGAGGCGCCGACGATCTCGGGCAGCCCGTCGGCAGCGGGAAGCGCCGCGCGCTCGAGCGAGTGGCGCATCGGCGCCATCAGGATCTCGCCGGCCTGCCCCAGTTCACCGCCCACCACGATGACCTCGGGATCGAAGAGGTTGCACAGGCTCGCCGCGGCGATCCCGATGTGGCGGCCCGCGTCGGCGATCACGCGTCGCGCGGAGCCGTCGCCGGCCTCGGCGGCGTGCAGCAGGTCGCCGAGACGGTGCATGCCCTCGCTCGGCGGGAACAGCGACAGCAGGGCGGGGCCGCCGGCGTAGGTCTCGAGGCATCCGCGGTTGCTGCAGCGGCAGACGGGGCCGTTCTCGTCGAGGGTGACGTGGCCGATCTGGCCGGCCTTGCCGTTGACGCCGCGGAACAGGTCGCCGCCGACGACCAGTCCGGCGCTGATGGTGTGGCCGACGCGGATGAAGACCGACGACGCGGCGGCGCGGCCGTTGCCCTCGCGCGCCTCGGCGAGGCCGCCGAGATTGGCCTCGCTGTCGACGTGCACGGGGCGGCCGATGCGCATCGAGAGGCTCTCGGCGACGTCGACGCCTTCCCATCCCCGCAGCAGGCCGGGCGTCGACACCATGCCGGTGCGCGGATCGATCGGGGCGGGCAATGCGAGGCCGACGCCGAGGAGGTCGGTGAGCGATCCGCCGAGCGACTCCATCATGTCGCCGAGCAGCAGCGCGAGGCGATCGAGCTCGGAGTCGTGACGGTGGTCGAGGGGGAGCGGGAGTGAGGACTGGGTGACGATCGTCCGGGCGGTGTCGGCGATCGCGATGTGAAGGTGCCGCGAGCTGTAGTGGACGCCGGCGACGAGACCCAGCCGACGGGCGAGCGACACGAGGGTGGCGCGGCGGCCGCTGCTCGTGGTGAACGAGGTGTGGAGCAGGCCCGACGCCGTCAGCTCCTTGACGATGTTCGAGACCGTGGCGGGGGAGAGCCCGGTGCTGCCGGCGAGCTCGATCTGCGTGAGGCGGCCGTGTCGCTTGAGCGACTCGACGACGCGCGCGCGATTGGCCTCGCGCAGCGAGGTCTGCGAGCCCGGCGGAGCTTGACGGCGTGCCACAGGTCACACTGTAGCCCACCCCTCCGTGGCGGGATCGGGCGTGGTGATTCCCAGATCGGCCGCGGGTTCGCGGCATTCGCCGCCGGCGACGGCCCGCTGGCGCGGGCGCCGCTGCGGCCCCTGGCGCGCGGGGCGGTGCGCGCCGCGCCTATTCGCGCAGGCGCACCAGCCGCTCATGCCCGGTCTCTTCGAGCTCGGCGATCGACTCGCGCGCCTTCACGAAGTCGTTGAACGAGCGATAGCCCAGCGCCTTCTCACTGAACGACGGGTCCATGCGCCGCATGTGGGTCTTGACCGCGGAGCTGTGCAGCCACTCCGAGTCGTCGTTCTTGTCGTGACCGAGCCGCAGCGCCCGCTCCAGCAGACGCGTCGCCGTCTCCTGCGGATCCTCGGCGGGCTCCTCGACCGGCTGCGGAGGCTCGGGCGCCGCGGGCTCGGCGCTCGCCGCCACCGTCTTCGAAGACGCGCGACGATTCGTGCGCTTGGGCGGCGCGGTGCTCTCCAGTGCCTCGTTAAGCGCCGCTTCGACCTCAGGCGCCGACAGCGGCGGAGTCGCCACTGTCGTGTCGTGCACGGTGGTGTCGTCCGCGCCGGCGGCGGCGGTGGCCTCGGGCGTGACGACCTCGGGCGTCGCGGCTTCTTGCGCCGCCGCATCCGTGACCGTTGTCTTGCCTGCTCCGCGGCGGCCCCCGGAGCGCGGCGCGGAGGCGGCCGCGGCAGCGGTGCTCGTCTCCTTCGCCTTCGTCCCACGGGTCGAGGCTGCCTTCGCCTTCGCGGGGGCCTTCTCGGGTGCCTTCTCGGGGGCCTTGACCGCCTTGGCCGGCTCGCGCGAGAACCGCGGCACCCCGGGGAGCGAGTCGTACGCCTCGAACTCGTCGCACGCGGCGGCCAGCGACTTGGCGGTCGACCCGGCCACGCCGACGCCCACCACGTAGCGGCCGAGCCGCTTGCAGCGCTGGGCGAGCGGCACGTAGTCCGAGTCCCCGGCGACGATGACGACGTGCGTCAGGTCGGGCAGCCGGAACATGTCTTCGACGGCGTCCACCGCGAGGCGGATGTCGGCGCCGTTCTTGGCGTACGCGGCCGCGGGGAAGAGCTGCACCAGATCGACCGCACGCGCGACGAGCTGCGAGCGATAGATGGCGTTGACGGGGGCCGACCAGTCGGCATAGGCGCGGGTGAGCACCAGCGTGCCGAAGGATGCCGCGAAGTCGATGATCGCGCCGACATCGATCGTCGCGGCGGAGAGGCGCTCGGCGATCTCGGGATCGGTGGGATTGTCGGCGATGCGCTGCCGGTCGCGGGAATACGAGTTGCGGCCGTGGACGCGGTCGTACCACGACATCACGATGTTGTCGAAATCGAGATACACCGCGACGCGGGCGTTCTGCAGATCGGGCATGTCAGTCCTCCCCGGGGTAGTGCACGCCGACGAGCGTGCGGATCTCATCGAGCGTCTCCATGATCGCGACGGTCTCGTCGATCGGGAGGACGTCGGAATCGGTGCGTCCCTCTGCGAGGTATCGGCCGGCGGCGAGTGCCTGGTACTGCATCCCGCGTCCGGCAACGTCGGAGACGAAGTCCTCGAGCACCGTGCCGTCGTGCGAGACGACGCGGAACGACGTCGGGGTGTACCAGACGCGCGCGATCTCGATGCGGGCATCGGTTCCGATGATCGCGGCCGTATTGGGGCCGGCCGCGCGGGAGGCGGACAGTGTCGTGGACAGCGCCCCCGACTGATGCGCCATGATCGTGGCGATCTCGGTGTCTGCTCCGGTGTCGCCGAGGCGGGCGGACGCCACGACCGACAGCGGCTCGCCGAGGATGTCCCACGCGAACGACACGGGGTAGACCCCGAGGTCGAGCAGGGCGCCGCCGCCGAGTGCGAGGTCGTTGAGCCTATGGGCGGGATCGCTCGAGATCCGCTGGGTGTGGTCGGCGCTGAGGGCGCGGATCTCGCCGAGCGCGCCCGAGGCGACCAGCTCCCGGATGCGGACCATGTGCGGCAGATACCGCGTCCACATGGCCTCCATCGCGAGCAGCCCGCGTTCGGCCGCGGCGTCGCGGACCGCTGCCGCTTCGGCGGCGTTCAGCGTGAACGGCTTCTCGACGAGGACGTGCTTTCCCGCCTCCAGCGCCAGCAGGGCGTTGGCGGCGTGCATCGGATGCGGCGTCGCGATGTAGACGATGTCGACGTCGGGATCGGCGACCAGATCCTCGTACGAGCCGTGGGCACGGGGGATGGCGAAGTCGGCGGCGAAGGCATCCGCGGTCTCGCGCCGGCGGGATCCGACGGCGGCGACGTCGAGCCCGGCGGTGCGCAGGTCGCTCGTGAACGCCCGTGCGATGCCACCCGGTCCGAGGATGCCCCAGCGGGGGGACGACGGCCCGGCGGGCGGCCGGTCCGATGAGGGGCCCGGTGAGGGGGACGTCGAGGTCATGAGACGAGGCTACTGGCGCGAGAGCGCCCGCGCCTGTCGGCTACCCGGCGACGGTCTCGGGCACGCGCGCCGTGTCGGCGCGCTGGCCGATCCCGTCGAGCGCGCGCGCGAGGTCGTCGACGATGTCGCGCGCATCCTCCAGCCCGATCGACAGGCGCACCGTCGTCGGTCCGATGTGCGCTTCGGCGAGCTGCGTCGGCGACATGTGGCTGTGCGTCATCGACGCGGGGTGGGCGACGAGGCTGCGGGCGTCGCCGATGTTGGCGACGAGCCGTACGACCTGCAGCCGCGAGATGAACGCCTCGACGAGGCGGAAGTCGGCCTCCGGGTCGCCCGTCGTCGGCAGGTCGAACGCGAAGACCGAGCTGACGCCGCGGAGGAGGTAGGTCTGCGCCTGCCCGCGCCACGGGCTCGAATCGAGGCCGGGGTGGTGCACCCGCGCGACGGTGGGGTGCGTCTCGAGGAACCGCGCGACGGCGAGGGCGCTCTCGGTGTGGCGCTGCATGCGGAGGTCGAGCGTCTCCAGGCCCTGCAGCAGCTGGAAGGCGTTGAAGGCCGACAGCGACGGACCCAGGTCGTGGACGTACTTCGTCTTGACGAGGGCGATGTAGGGCGAGCCGGTCTCTCCGAAGCGCTCGACGAGGCTTCCGTCCGGAACGCGCGGGTAGGTCTGTGTCAGCTGGGGCCACCGCTCGGGGTCGGCGCTGAAATCGAACGTGCCGAGGTCGACGACCACGCCGCCCAGCGACGTGCCGTGACCGCCGAGGAACTTCGTCGCCGAGTGCACCACGATGTCGGCGCCGAAGTCCTTCGCCCGCTGCAGGTACGGCGTCGCGACGGTGTTGTCGATCACGAGCGGCACGCCCGCCTGTTTGGCCACCGCGGCGACGGCTCCGAGGTCGAGCACCTGTGCGATGGGGTTCGAGATCGACTCGGCGAAGAGCGCCCGGGTGGTGGGGCGCACCGCGGCCGACCAGGCCTCGATGTCGTCCTGGTCGACGAAGGTGACCTCGATGCCCCAGTCGGCGAACGTGTCCTGCAGCAGGTCGACCGTGCCGCCGTACAGCTGGCGGGCGGCGACGATGTGCTGGCCCTGCTTGGCGAGGGCGAGGAGAGCCACCGCGACGGCCGCCTGACCGGATGCCACTCCTGCGGCGCCGATGCCGCCCTCGAGCTCGGCGACGCGGCGCTCGAACACGAGCACGGTGGGGTTGGCGGCGCGACTGTAGATGTTGCCGTCCTTGCGGAGCGCGAAGAGGTCACGCGCCTCCGCGAGGGAACGGAACTCGAAGCCGTTGGACTGGTGGATGGCCGGAACGGCGGTGTTCTCGGCCACGCTGGAGTCGAACCCGGCCTGCACCTGAGCCGTCGCGAACGAGCGAGGGGCGGCCGGGCGAGGCGAGGGATCGTTGTCGGTGGCGCGAGGCATGCTGACCATTGTCGAGCCGCGCGGTGTGCGCCGGTGCGTCGTGTGTCGAACTGTTGCATCGGCGGCCCTGGACCGGCCGGGCGGCGGTAGCCCGCGCGCGGGCGAGAATGGACACGTGGCGCAGCTGATCACCCCCGTACAACTCGACCGCCTTCTCCGCGCCGGCAGCGTGCGTGTGCTCGACGTCCGCTACCGGCTCGACCACCCGGACGGCAGTGCCGAGCACGCCGACGGCCACATCCCCGGCGCCGTCTATGTCGACATGGAGACGGAGCTCTCCCGCCACGGCCGCCCCGAGGACGGCCGCCACCCGCTGCCGGCGATCGACGATCTGCAGACGGCGGCGCGGCGCTGGGGCATCCATGACGGCGACACCGTCGTCATCTACGACGACGACCGGTCGCTGGGCGCCTCGCGCGCGTGGTGGCTGCTCACGCGCACGGGCGTGGGCGATGTGCGTCTCCTCGACGGCGGCCTGCAGGCCTGGATCGCCGCCGGCCTGCCGCTGGAGAGCGGGCCCGTGGTGCCGGAGCCGGGGGATGTGGCGCTCACTCCCATCTCGGAGCCTGTGCTCTCCATCGACGAGGCGGCGGAGCTCGCCGCCTCGGGGGTGCTCATCGACGTGCGCGCCGCCCAGCGCTATCGGGGCGAGGTCGAGCCGGTCGATCCCATCGCGGGCCACATCCCGGGCGCCGCGAACCTGCCCACCGGCGCCTACATGGACGGCGAGCGCTTTCGGGATGCCGCGAGCCTGCGGGAGCTGTTCGGCGAGGTCGGCATCGCCGACGGGGTCGCCGCGGCGGCGTACTGCGGGTCCGGCGTCACCGCCGCCCAGGCGGTGTTCGCGGCCGAGCGCGCGGGGCTGCGACTCGGGATCTACCCCGGCTCGTGGAGCCAGTGGACGAACACGCCGGGACGCCCGATCGCAACCGGCGCCGCGCCCGCCCAGATCACCGCCACCGTCTGAACGCGGCGGTCAGGGCACCAGCGTGATCTTGCCGTCGACGCCCGCCTCGATCGCGCGGTGCGCGTCGGCGGCGTCGGCGAGGGCGAATGACGGTCCGAGCTCGACCGAGAAGCGCCCGGCGGCCATCAGGGCGGTGGCCACCGGCACCGCCTCGGTGCGCCAGACCTGCTGCTGCCGGGTGAGCGGCTGGGGGGAACCCCCGGAGAAGGCACGGATGCCGAGGCCCTCGGCATCCCGTCCCCGCACCAGTGTCGCGACCCGCTGCCGATCGGGCACCAGTTCGATGGAGGTCGCCAGTGCCTCGTCGGTGCCGGCCGCGTCGATCGCGACCGTCACGCCGTGCGGGGCGACGTCGCGCACGCGGTCGGCGAGCCCGTCGCCGTAGGCCACGGGCGTCGCCCCGAGCGCGCTCACGCGATCGAATCGGCGCTCGGACGACGTGGTGATGACGGTGGCGCCCCACAGGACGGCGAACTGGATGACGGCCTGGCCGACGGCACCAGAGCCGCCGTGGACCAGGAGCGTGTCGCCGCTCCCGACACCGAGCGAGCGGAGCGCCTGATAGGCGGTCCCCACGGGGATGCCGAGGGCGGCGCCCTCCGCTGCGCTCACGTGCGGCGGCCGGGCGAAGACGCGGTCGGCGGCGACGACCACCTCGGTCGCGTACGCACCGGAGGCGCCCGCGAAGACCACCGGGTCGCCGGCGCGGAATCCGTCCACCTCGTCGCCCACGGCGAGGACGACGCCCGCGCCGTCGCCGCCGACGCGACGTGGCTCGGTGATCTCGCCCGACGGGCGCGCGCCCGAGCGCAGCTTCGCATCGATCGGGTTCACGCCCGCCGCCGTGACGCGGATCGCCACCTCGCCGGTCTTCGGCGCGGGCTCCCGTACGGGAATCTCGTGCAGCACGTCGGGGCCGCCGAACTCGGTGTACACGATCGCAGTGGTCATGCGGGGGAGCTCCTGTCGTCGAGGCGGGTGTTGCGCACGGGCTCTGTCGTCGAGTGTCTAGCCGTGCAGCGCCCGCTGTATCCGCTGCAGCGACACGGGCTCCGCCGTGCCGAGGGACTGCGCGAACAGGCTCACACGGTACTCCTCGAGCAGCCACCGTGCGTGCACGAGCGACACCGGGGCGTCATCGACGGGCGGAATGGTGCCGCCCGCCTCTGCGAAGACGGTCGCGGCGCGCTCGAACTCCGTCATGCGCTGCCTGTCGCGGCCCGGGTTGTCGGCGAGCGTCCGCACCCGATCCCGCGCGCCGCGGAGGTATCGCGGAAGGTGCGCGAGGCGCGCTGTGCCGGTGCGCGACACGAAACCGGGGAAGACCAGACCTGCCAGCTGCCCCTTCACGTCGTTCAGCGCGCCCAGCAGGGTCAGCGAGTTGCCGTCGCGCATCGCCTTCTCGACCTCGCGGGCGGCGGTGAGGATGCGCGCGGCGAGCGACACGGTCTGGAAGAGCTCGTCGACGACAGCTCCCGAGAGTGCATCGCGCACCGCCTCGAAGCCCCCGCGCGTGCGCACCAGAGCGTCCGCGGCGGTGCGGCTGATGACGGCATCCGCCACCGCCACGCGGCAGTCCTCGATCAGCGCCTTCGCCGACGGATACGGGGATGCCGCGAGCGCGAGCTTCTCCGCGGACGTGAGGTGCTCGAGCACGTACGCCGTGGGGGAGGCGACCGAGAGCAGCACGAGCCGTCGCACGCCCGCCCGCGTGGCGCGCGCCGCTGCCTCGGGCGTGGTCTCGATGCGCACGGCGACCGAGGTGCTCTCGTCCACGAGGGCCGGGTAGCCGCGCACGACGCCGCCGGCGACCTTCGTGTCGACGACCTCGGGGAGGTCGCCGAACGTCCAGTCGGTGAGACCGGTCTGCTCGACGAACGCGGACTCGGGGCGCGCAGCGGCCGGCGTGCCGGTCGACCGGGGTGCCGGCGTCCCCGCCGCTCGCGCGGGGCCTGACACGGGCGTCGACGCGCTCAGCGAGCGCGAGACCGAGGCCCGCGCACGGTCGGCGAGACGCGCCTGGAGGGCGACGAGATCACGGTCGGAGCCCACGGCGCGCCCCCGCTCATCGACGGCGCGGAACGAGACCTGCAGGTGGCCGGGCACCCGTTCCATGTCGAAGTCGGCGGCACTCACCGGCTGGCTCGCCACACGCTGGATGCGCGCGGCCAGCGCCTCGCGCAGCTTCACCGGGGGCAGTCCGGCGTGCGCCTCTGGACCCTGCCCGGCGAGGTCGGCGGAGAAGGTGGCCGCCCAGTCGGCGGCGGGCACCACGTGGCGGCGGATGGCCTTGGGCAGCGACCGCAGCAGCGCCGTGATGAGCTCATCGCGCATGCCCGGCACCTGCCAGTCGAACCCGTCGGGCCGCAGCTGGGCGAGCAGCGCGAGCGGCACGACCGCCGTCACGCCGTCGTCGGCCGCGCCGGGCTCGAAGCGGTACGCGAGCGAGAGCACCTGGTCGCCCTGCGTCCACCGTGCCGGGAAGTCCCGCTCGTCGCCGCGGGACGCCTCGTCGACCAGGTCGGCCTCGGTCATGTCGAGCAGGCGCGGCGTGCGCGCCGACGCCTCGCGCCACCAGGCCTCGAAGGAGCGCGCGTCGAACACGTCGCGCGGGATCCGCGCATCGTAGAAGCGGTAGACGGCCTCGTCGCCGACGAGGATGTCGCGGCGCCGCTCCCGCTCCTCGATCTTCTCGAGGCGGCGGCGCAGCTCGAGATTGCGTCGCTCGAAGGCGGTCAGCCGCTTGTCGAGGTGCGTCGAGTCCCACTCGCCCTCGACCAGTGCGTGGCGCAGGAACAGTTCACGCGCGAACGGCCGATCGAACCGCGCGAGCTGCACGCGCCGCTTCGGCACGATCTCCAGCCCGAACAGCGTGATCTTCTCGTAGGCCGATGCCGCCCCCGACGCCTTGGACCAGTGCGGCTCGCTCAGCGACCGCTTCGCGAGATCGCCCGCCAGCGGCTCGGCCCACGCCGGATCGATCGCCGCGACGGTGCGCGCGAACAGCCTGCTGGTCTCGACGACCTCGGCGGCCATGACCGCGCTCGGGCGCTTCTTCTTCAGTCCCGAGCCGGGGAAGATCGCGAACCGGGTGCCGCGGGAGCCCACGTACTCGGCACTGCGACGCTGCTCGGCGCGCTCGGAGCGATCGGCCGTACGGCCGCGCGTGGCGGTGCCCGTCGTGCGCTCGTCGAGGATCCCGAGTTGCGACAGCAGACCCGAGAGGATCGCCTTGTGCACCTCGTCGGCGTCGGCGGCGCCTCCGGCGCCGGTGCCTGAGCCTCCGTTGCCGGTCCCTGAGCCTCCGTTGCCGGTCCCTGAGCCTGCCGAAGGGCGGGGTGCCTTCACGAGCGTGCTCAGCTGACGATGCACGTCGGCCCATTCGCGGACGCGCACGTAGTTGAGGTGCTCGGCGCGGCAGAGCCGCCGGAACGCGCTCGAGCCGAGCTCGGACTGCTTCTCCCGCAGGTGGTTCCACAGGTTCAGCAGGCTGAGGAAGTCGCTGGACGGATCGGTGAACCGCGCGTGCAGGCGATCGGCTTCCTCCCGACGGTCTTCGGGCCGCTCGCGCACGTCCTGGATCGACAGCCCCGCGACGATCGCGAGCACGTCGCGCAGGACGCCGGTGCGGCGGGCCTCGACGAGCATGCGGGCGAAGCGCGGGTCGATCGGCAGCCGCGCGATCTCGCGCCCGAGATCGGTGAGGGTCGGGTGGCCGCGGTCGTCGCCGGCACTGCTTCCCGCCCGCGCGGGCAGGCGCACGGCGCCGAGCTCCACAAGAAGGTCGAACGCCGCCTTCACGCCGCGGGAGTCGGGCGGGGTGAGGAACGGGAACGACGAGATGTCGCCGAACCCGAGGGACAGCATCTGCAGGATCACCGAGGCCAGGCTCGTACGCAGGATCTCGGGCTCGGTGAACTCCGGGCGGCTGTCGAAGTCCTCCTCCGAGTAGAGCCGGATCGCGATGCCGTCGCTGGTGCGGCCCGCACGGCCCGAGCGCTGCTGCGCGGAGGCCTGCGACACCGCCTCGATCGGCAGGCGCTGCACCTTGCTGCGGTTGCTGTACCGCGAGATGCGGGCCGTGCCGGTGTCGACGACGTACCGGATGCCCGGCACCGTGAGGCTCGTCTCGGCGACGTTCGTCGCGAGGATCACACGTCGACGGATGCCGGCGACCCGCGACCTCTCGAACACGCGGTGCTGCTCGGCCGCCGACAGGCGGCCGTACAGCGGCAGCACTTCGGTGGGCGCGGCATCCTTCGCGTACATTCCGCGCACGGCATCCGCGGCGTCGCGGATCTCGGCCTCGCCGGGCAGGAACACCAGCACGTCGCCCGCGGACTCCCGGTCGAGTTCGCGCAGCGCCGAGGTGATGCCGTCGACGTCGTCGGACTCGTCCGCGTCCCTGGCGGCCCGCGCCGGCGGGCGGTAGCGGATCTCGACCGGGTAGGTGCGTCCTGACACCTCGATGATGGGCGCAGGCGTGCCGTCGGGCTTCGCGAAATGCTCGGCGAAGCTCTGCGGATCGATCGTCGCGCTCGTGATCACGACCTTGAGATCGGGGCGCTTCGGGAGGATCCGCCGCAGGTAGCCCAGCAGGAAGTCCACGTTGAGAGAGCGCTCGTGGGCCTCGTCGACGATGATCATGTCGTACCGGCGCAGCAGCCGGTCGCGGTGGATCTCGTTGAGCAGGATGCCGTCCGTCAGCAGCGCGATGCGCGTGTCCTCCGACACCTTGTCGGTGAAGCGGACCTTGTAGCCGACGGTGGAGCCGAGCGGCACCTGGAGCTCTTCGGCGATCCGCTCGGCGATGGTGCGGGCCGCGATCCGGCGCGGCTGCGTGTGGGCGATGCGGGTGCGGCCCAGTTCCAGCGCGATCTTCGGCAGCTGCGTCGTCTTGCCGGAGCCGGTGGCGCCCGCGACGATGACGACCTGGTTGTCGCGGATCGCCCGCGCGATCTCCTCCCGCGCGGCGCTGACGGGGAGCTCCGGCGGGTACGAGATGACGGGTTCGGGCGCAGACATAGCCTTCGATCGTATCGCGTGCCGCGGCGTTCCCGGGCTGCGGGTCGCCGAATCGCGCGACGAAGTGTCTTGATCGACAAAGAACTTTGCAGTACAAAGTTCTTATGACCACTCCGGCGCGCGCTCTCGCATCGCCGCCCCTTCCCGAGCGACGCTCCCGTCGCGGTGCGCTCGCGTGGGGCATCGGGCTCCCTGCTCTGCGCGTCGTCCTCGTGGCAGCGGCGTGCACGCTGGCATGGCTGCTGCTGACCGTCTGGGCGGGGCCGGTGGTCTTCCCGCCGCCGCCCCTCGTGGCCGCGGTGGCGATGCTTCCGGTAAACGTCGTGTGCCTGGTGCTGGTGGTGCGTCGCCTCCGTGCCGCCGGCACGAGCGCTGCGGCGCTGATCGGCTACCGGCGCGGACGCCTCGGGCGCGACATCCTGTGGGGCCTGCTGTGGCTGGCTGTGCTGTACGTGCCGTTCGTGCTGACCATCATGCTCGTCATGTGGGCGCTCCACGGTGCCGGCATGTTCGCGGCGTTCGAGACCGTCTTCTTCGACCCGGAAGCGATTCCGCCGCTGTCGCCCGGTGCCGCGGCGGTGCTCGCCGTCGTGGCGGTGCTGACGTTCGCGCCGCTGAACGCGCCCACCGAGGAACTCGTCTATCGCGGGTCGGCGCAGCGGGATCTCGCGAGCCGGATGCCGCTGCCCGCCGCGATCCTGATCTCAGCGGCGTTCTTCGGTGCACAGCACGTCTGGTACGCCCCGACGCCCGACGCTGTCATCGTCTACGTCTGCGCGTTCTTCGTCTGGGGCGTCGGCTCCGGCATCATCGCGTGGCGCCAGGGGCGGCTGCTGCCGCTCATCATCGCCCACGGGCTGGTGAACCTCCTCTCGACGCTTCCCGCGCTCGCCGTGCCCTTCCTCCTCGCGAACGGAACCCGATGAACATCCCCGGCACTCCCGACCTGCCCGACCCGGCCGACGACGATGCGACGCACGACGCCGCAGCGATGCTCGACCTCGTTCGCAGTCAGCAGGACCGCGTCACGCGGCAGCTCGCGGCGGAGGTGCCGCTCATCCTGCTCGCGTGGGGGATCGCCTGGTTCGTGGGGTTCGGGCTGCTGTGGCTCATCGACGGGGCGAAGCCCGCCGCGAGTGTGCCGCTGCCGCTGGCGGTCACCGTCTTCATCGTGCTGATGGCCGGTGCCCTCGTCGCGACGGCGATCCTGGGCATCCGCAGCGGTCGCGGCATCCGGGCGTCGGCAGGAGCCGCGTTCACCGGGGCCGTGTACGGATGGAGCTGGACGATCGCCTTCATCGCGATGTTCGTCTTCGGCACCGCACTCGTGCGCAACGGCATGCCGCCCGAAGTCGCGAACATCTACTACCCGACCGCGTCGACGCTGCTGGTGGGACTTCTCTACTTCGTCGGCGGCGGGATCTGGCACGCGAAGCCGCTGCTGTGGCTCGGCGGCTGGATCATGGTCGTCGCCCTGGTCGCGCCGTTCTTCGGGTACCCGACGCACTACCTCGTCTTCTCCATCGCGGGCGGCGGCGTCTTCCTCGTCGGCGCGCTCGTCGCCTGGCTGTGGATCCGCCGATGACCGAGCTCGATCCCGTGATCCACGCCGCTGCGCGCCTGCGGATCACCGCGACACTCGCGACGCTGGACCCCGGTGAGAGCATCGCGTTCCCGCGCCTGCGGGAGCTGCTCGACATGACCGCCGGAAACCTCTCGACGCACGTCCGCAAGCTGGAGGACGCCGGGTACGTCGCGGTCGAGAAGACGCATCGAGGGCGCACGCCCGTCACCTATCTCGCGCTGACCAAGCAGGGCCGCCGCGCGTTCGAGGACTACACCGACGCCCTGCGCTCCGTCCTGGGAGAACGTCCATGAACCTCGCCCGCTTCGACCACGTGACACGCCGCTACGACGATGTGATCGCCGTCGACGACGTCACCCTCGACCTCGAACCCGGCGTGCTCGTCGGGCTCCTCGGTCCCAACGGGGCCGGCAAGACGACGCTGCTGTCGCTCCTGCAGGGGCTGCGCACGCCGACGTCCGGGACGGTCACGCTGTTCGGCGGCGACCCGCGCGACGCCCGCCGGCGGCGGCTGCTCGGCTGCACCCCGCAGGAGACGGCCCTTCCCGAGACCCTGCGCGTCCGTGAGGTCATCGACTACGTCGGCGGGCATTTCGTCGATCGTGTGCCGACCGCCGAACTCGCGGCCGAGTTCGGGCTCGACGAGCTGCTGCGGCGGCAGTGCGGCTCGCTGTCGGGCGGACAGAAGCGCCGACTCGCGGTGGGGCTGGCCTTCGTCGGGCGCCCGCGACTGGTGCTGCTGGACGAGCCCACGACGGGTCTCGACGTCGACGGACGGCGCACGCTGTGGGACGCGATCCGCCGGCAGCATCAAGCCGGGGCGACCGTGGTCATGACGAGCCACTACCTCGAGGAGATCGAGGCGCTGGCCGAACGAGCCGTCGTGATCGCCGGCGGCACCGTGATCGCCGACGACACCGTCGCGCGCATCCTCGCGCGGGTCGGCGTCACCCAGGTGCGGCTGCGCACCGCCGAGCCCGACAGACTCGCGGCGCTCCCCGGGATCGCGCACCGCGAGAGCGCGGACGACCGCGAGGTGCTGACCGTCTCGGACGCCGACGCGTTCGTGCGGGCGCTCGTGGGCAGCGGCATCGACTTCCACGAGCTGGCCGTGCGGGGCGCGTCTCTCGAGGAGGCCTTCCTCGCGCTCACGGCGCGCGCGCCGGCCCGTGCCACCGACACGCTCACCCTGGAGAAGGCATCATGACCGCGCACGCAGAGACCGTCCCCTCCGTCGCGCGGCTCACGCTGCTGCACGCCCGCTTCGGGCTGATCGAGACGTTCCGCGTGCCCATCGCCGTGATCGGAACGCTCGTCTTCCCCGCCCTCGCCCTGCTCTTCTTCGTGGTCCCGCAGCGCGCGGTCGCCGACGATCCCGAGTTCGCGACGCAGGCGGTGATCTCGCTGTCGGTGTTCGCCGTCATGTCCAACGCGCTGTTCTCGTTCGGCCTCACGATCTCGGAGAACCGCGAGAAGCCGTGGGATCCGTACCTGCGCACGCTTCCGGCACCCGGCGTCGCCCGCGTGTTCGCGCAGATCCTCTCGACCGGGCTGCTCGGGCTCGTCGCGATCATCCCGCTGATCGTCGTCGGCGGCATCTTCACCGCCGCCGAAGCGCCTGTCCTGCGCGTGCTCGCGGGGCTGGTGGCGCTCGCCGTCTCGGCGCTGCCCTTCATGCTCATCGGCACCACGATCGGCTACGCCCTTCCCTTCAAGGCGGCGATCGCCGTCATCCAGATCGTGATGTTCGGGCTCGCCTTCGTCGGCGGCCTGTTCCTGCCGCCGATCCTGTTCGCGGACTGGCTCGACACGATCTCGAAGTTCACGCCGTCGCGTCAGGCGCGCGAGCTGGTGATCTGGGCCGTGCAGGGCGGTCCACTCGAGTGGTGGGTATGGGTCGGAGTCGTCGCGTGGACGACGTTGTCGCTCGCCGCCGCGCTCCTGCTGTTCCGTCGCGACGAAGGGCGCCGGTATCGCTGACCGCTCCGCCGTGCGCGGTGCGTCCTAGGCTGGGAGCATGACAGTTCCCCGCGTGACCCTCAACGACGGCAACTCCATCCCACAGCTCGGCTACGGCGTCTTCAAGGTACCCGCGGCCGACACCGAGCGGGCCGTCACCGAGGCGCTGGGGGTCGGCTACCGCCACATCGACACCGCCGCGATCTACGGCAACGAAGAGGGCGTCGGCGCGGCCATCGCGGCGAGCGGCCTCCCGCGCGACGAGCTGTTCATCACGACGAAGCTGTGGAACGACCGCCACGACGGCGACGAGCCGAACGCCGCCATCGCCGAGAGCCTCGAGCGCCTCGGCCTCGAGCAGGTCGACCTCTACCTCGTCCACTGGCCCACTCCGGCCCGCGACAACTACCTGCACGCGTGGGAGAAGCTCATCGAGCTGCGCAGCGCCGGTCTCACCCGCAGCATCGGCGTCTCGAACCACCTCGTGCCGCACCTCGAGAAGATCGTCTCGGCCACCGGCGTCACGCCTGCCGTGAACCAGATCGAACTGCATCCCGCCCACCAGCAGCGCGAGATCACGGACTGGGCCGCGGCGCACGACGTGAAGATCGAGTCGTGGGGCCCGCTCGGACAGGGGAAGTACGACCTGTTCGACGCCGCCCCCGTCGCAGCCGCCGCCCAGGCGCACGGCCGGACCCCGGCGCAGACCGTGCTGCGCTGGCACCTGCAGAAGGGCTTCATCGTCTTCCCGAAGTCGGTGCGCAGGGAGCGCCTCGAGGAGAACCTCGACGTCTTCGGCTTCGAGCTCACCGCCGACGAGATCGCGGCGATCGACGCGATGGACGCGGGCGATGGCACCGGCCGCGTGAGCGCGCACCCCGACGAGGTGAACTGACCGCTCACGAGCGGGAGGAGCGGATGCCGTGAACCCACGCCTCGCGAATTCGACGAGCCCGTACCTGAGAGCCCACGCGGGCAACCCGGTCGCGTGGTTCCCGTGGGGCGAGGAGGCGTTCGCCGAGGCGCGGCGACGTGACGTGCCGGTCATGGTGTCGATCGGCTACTCGACGTGTCACTGGTGTCATGTGATGGCACGTGAGTCGTTCGAGGATGCCGCCACCGCCGCGGAACTGGACGCCGGCTTCGTGGCGATCAAGGTGGACCGCGAGGAGCATCCCGAGGTCGATGCGACGTACATGGCCGCGGCGTCGGCGTTCAGTCCGAGCCTCGGCTGGCCGCTCACGGTGTTCGCCACGCCCGACGGACGGCCGTTCTACGCCGGCACGTACTTCCCGCCCGAGCCGCGCGCGGGCATCCCCTCCTTCCGGCAGGTCCTCGCCGCGGTGCAGGAGGCGTGGACCGAACGTCGGGACCAGATCGACGAGACAGCGGATGCCGTCGCCGGCGCGCTCGCGGAGGTCCGCGACGCCGAGCCCGGCCCCGGTACAGCCGGGGAGCGTGCCGAAGCGCCGACCGCGGACGACCTCGTCGCCGCGGCGCGCGCGCTCGCCGCGCGCGAGGATCCGCGTCACGGCGGGTTCGGCGATCCCGCCTCGAACGCTCCCAAGTTCCCGGTGGCGACGGCGCTGCGGTTCCTGCAGACCCGGCTGGTGCGCGAGCGGGCGCCCGCGGCATCCGTCGTCGCCGACCGCGCGCTCGCCGTCATGGCCTCGTCGCCGCTGCGCGATCCCGTCGAGGGCGGTTTCTTCCGCTACGCCACCCGACCCGACTGGACCGTGCCGCACTACGAGCGCATGCTGACCGACAACGCCCAGCTGCTCGATGTGGCGATGGACACTTTGCCGATGGATGCGGTGGCGATACAGGCGGCACCTCTCCCGGAGGATGTCGCCCGGGGGCTCGCCGGGTTCCTCACCGAGGTGCTGCAGCAGCCGGGCGGCGGCTTCGGCGCGGCGCAGGACTCCGAATCCTGGATCGACGGCGTCCGCAGCGAGGGCGGCTACTACCTCCGCGACGCCGCCGGGCGCGCCACGCTGGAGCCGCCGGCCGTCGACGGCAAGGTGGTCAGCGGCTGGAACGGCCTCGCCATCGGCGCGCTCGCCCGTGCCGGCGCGCGACTCGGCGAGGACCGCTGGATCGAGGCCGCGCGCTGGGCGGCCGACGCGGTGCTCGAGACGAGCGTCGCCGCCGACGGCCGGCTGCTGCGCGCCTCGCTCGACGAGGTGCCGTCACGCGCGCACGCGACGCTCGCCGACCACGGTCAGCTCGCGGCCGGGCTCCTCGCGCTGGCCGTCGCCACGGGTGAGGTCGCGTACGCCGTCCGGGCACGTGAGCTGGTCGATGCGTGCGTGGGTCCGGACGATCGCGCGGCGGTGCCCGGCGGGGGAGACCCGGTGCTGACCGGGCAGGGCATCGGTGCTCCGGATGCCGCCTCCGACGCCGATGAGCCCTCCGGCCCGGCGGCGCTCGGCGAGGCGGCCGCGGCGCTCTGGACTCTCGGCGCCGGCGACCAGTACCGCTCCTTCGCCGAGCGCCTGGTCGCGACGCACGCCTCGGCGGCGCTCGCGCAGCCGCTCGCGTACGGCGCGCTGCTCCGCGTCGCGACGACGCTCGCCGTCGCTCCCCGGCAGCTCGTGGTCGTCACCGACGACGCCGACGCCGCGATCGCGACCGCGGCCCGCGGCATCCGTGCCGACGTCGTGAGCGTCGTGTCGCCGGAGCAGGTCACAGCCTGGGCGGACGCCGGATTCGGGCTGTTCGCCGACAAGGCGCTGCGGGACGGGCAGGCGACCGCCTACGACTGCCGCGATTTCGCGTGCCGGCTGCCTGTCACCGACGAGGCCGCGCTCGAGGCCTGACGCCCGACCGCCTCAGACCCAGCTGTTGAGCCACATGTGGATGTGCCAGAAGTCGTAGGGCACGTTCACCGCGGCGATCACCGGGTACCAGAACACGGACAGCGCGAGCGCGACCCCGAGGAACACCAGCACCAGGCGCTGACCCGTCAGACGGCGGTAGGTGTCAGCTGTCGGGGATCCCGCGATGTCCTTGAGTGCGAACGTGAGCGCCAGCAACATGAAGGGCAGGATCAGCACCGTGTAGAACTGGAACACCGTGCGGGCGGGCAGGAACAGCCACGGCGTGTACGTGACGGCGACGCCGGTGAGCACGAGCGCGTAGCGCCAGTCGCGGACGACCACGAAACGGTACGCCAGGTAGAGGACCGCCGCCACCCCGGCGTACCAGATCAGTGGGTTGGGCATGGTCGAGATGACCTCGCTGCACCCGTTGGGGACGGTGCACCCGTTCACGCCGTACGCGTCGTGGTGGTAGTACACCCCGGTCGGCCGGATCAGCAGCGGCCACTGCCACGCCGGACTCGCATACGCGTGCCCCGAGGTGATGCCCGCCGTCGAGGTGTACATCGCCTGGTGGTAGAGCCACAGGCTCTCGAGCGGATTGCTGCCGGCGTGGCGGTCGTAGCCGCCGTCGGTGACCAGCCAGCCCGTCCAGGACGCCAGATACACGACCACCGCGACAGGCACGAACAGCACGAACGTCACCAGACCCTGGCGCACGGCATCCGTCGGCCAGAACAGCACGCCCGCGCGTCGACGCGCGAGCGCGTCGGTCACCACCAGATAGACACCGAGGCCGGCGAGCACCCACGCGCCCGACCACTTCACCGCGCTCGCCGCGCCGAGCGCCGCGCCCGCCGCGATGAGCCACGGGCGGTTCCACAGCACGGGACCCCAGGAGGGCGGCTCGTCGCCGTCGTACCGCGCCGCGACGGCTTCGGCGATGCGCGTCATCGTGCGCTCGCGATCGCGCAGCACGAAGAGGAACGCCAGCAGCACGAAGAAGGTGAGCGAGGTGTCGAGCAGCGCCACGCGGCTCATCGAGATCGCGAGACCGTCGACCGCCATGAGAAGCCCGGCGACCACCGCGAAGGTCGTCGACCTCGTCAGGCGCTTCGCGATCAGCATGAGCAGCAGCACCGAGGCGATGCCGAGCAGTGCCGTGGTGATGCGCCAGCCCCACCCGGACTCGGGGCCGAGCACCATCATGCCCAGCGCGATGATCCACTTGCCGAGCGGCGGATGCACCACGAACGACGGGTTCGACGTGAAGACGTTCGGGTCGCCCGAGAGGAAGCTCTCGTTCGCGTTCGACGGCCACGAGCCCTCGTACCCGAGGTGCAGCATCGACCACGCGTCCTTGACGTAGTAGGTCTCGTCGAACTGGTTCATCAGGTCGTGCGCGGCGGCGAGGTTCCACAGGCGCAGGACGGCCGCGATGAGGAGGACGATCGCCGGTCCGAGCCAGGCGTAGAGCCGCCGAGCGCGCGCGTCGCCGCTCAAGCGGCGTGCGAAGCGGTCGTACAGGCTCGGTCGTGCCGGGGGGAGGAGGGGCGCAGTGGGCTGGTCGACGCCGTGCGGGTCGTCAGTGGGCTGGTCGACGCCGTGCGGGTCGGCAGTGGGCTGGTCGACGCCGTGCTCGTCGATACTGTGCTGGTCGACACCGTGCTGGCCGGCAGCGGGCCGCGGGGCATCCGTCACGCCGCCAAGTCTAGGCTGAGGGCGTGATCATCCTCGCGGCGACCCCCATCGGAAACCTCGGGGACGCGTCCCGCCGCCTGGTCGAGGCTCTCTCCGAGGCGACCGTCGTCGCCGCCGAGGACACCCGCACGACGCAGCGCCTGCTCGCCGCCCTCGGCATCGCCAACCGGCCACGGCTGATCGCCCTGCACGACCACAACGAGAAGGAGCGGTCGCCCGAGCTCGTCGAGCTCGCCCGCGAGCAGGACGTGCTCGTGCTGAGCGACGCCGGCATGCCCACCGTGAGCGACCCCGGCTACGGGCTGGTCGCGGCGGCCGCCGCCGCGGGCGTCGCGGTGACCGCGATCCCGGGACCCAGCGCCGTCGTCACCGCACTCGCGGTGTCGGGGCTGCCGACCGACCGCTTCACGTTCGAGGGCTTCGCGCCGCGCAAGCCGGGGGAGCGGGCTGCGGCCTTCCGCGCCCTCGCGTCCGAGCCGCGCACCATGGTCTTCTTCGAGGCCCCCTCGCGTGCGGCTGCCACGCTGGCCGCCATGGCGACCGCGTTCGGCGCAGACCGCCGCGCCGCCGTCTGCCGTGAGCTCACGAAGCTCCACGAGGAGGTGGCGCGCGGTTCGCTCGCCGAGCTCGTCGCGTGGGCCAACGGGGGAGTCCGCGGCGAGCTCGTGATCGT
This sequence comes from Microbacterium sp. ZW T2_14, assembly GCF_044987405.1. Lineage (NCBI taxonomy): Bacteria > Bacillati > Actinomycetota > Actinomycetes > Micrococcales > Microbacteriaceae > Microbacterium > Microbacterium sp. ZW T2_14. Next base: position 33,396 of record NZ_JBJDRK010000027.1, read on the forward strand.
CGTCGAGGGTGCGCCGGCGCGCGAGGTGCCCTTCGCCGACGCGGTCGCGCAGGTGCTCGAGCTGGTGCGTACCGGGACCCGTCTGAAGGATGCCGCGACCGAGGTGTCCGCTCTCACCGGACACTCCAGCCGCGAGCTGTATCAGGCCGCGCTCTCCGCACGCGGGTAGCGGCGCCGACGGATCGCGAAGAGGATCCCGCCGCCCGCGAGCATCACGAGCCCCACCCACAGGGCGGTGAGTGTGACGCCCGTCGGCGGCAGCGACGCCGGGACCGGCGCGCAGGCGGTGGCCGTGGCATCCCCGTCCGTGAAGGCCACGGTGGCGGCGTTGAGCAGTCCTGAGCCCTCCGCGTCGGAGGTGGTCGTGCAGTCGGCTTGATCGGTCGTGATGGTGGCCGACACACGGGCTGTCACGCGCACGTCGTAGGTGTGCGTGACCCCGCCGTCGATGGACACCCCGGTGGCGACGCGCGTGTCGTCGACGCCGTTCCAGCCGGCGTCGACCGCGAAGCCCTCCACCGACGTGACAGACGCCGAGACCCCGGCGATGCCGCTGCCGAAGCGCAACTCGTCGTCGAGGTCGTAGGTGTCGGTGACGGCGCCGGGGTTCGTGACCGTCAGCGAGTAGGCGATCAGGTAGGTGCCGTCCGCCTGGGCGGTGGGACCTGAGGCGACGGTCTTGTCGATCTCGAGCGGTGCGAGGTAGGCGTTGATGAAGGTGCAGTAGACCGCCGCCTGGAGCGGCACCCGCACCGCCACCGACGAGCCCTCGACGACCGGGTCGCTGTCGGAGCCGACGCACTCGATGCCGTCGAGCAGCCAGCGATCGGGCGCGTCGGTCTCGGTCACGGTGTATTCGCCGGGCGCGATGAGGCCGGTCGAGTAGGGGTCGGCGGCGTCGGTGAGGATGAACGGCTCTCCGTCGGGGCCCCACTCGAAGTCGAACTCGTCCGGCGAACCGGCGGGCAGCGTCGTCTTGTCGACGAAGAGCGAGCCCCATTGCGTGTTGGTGAACGTGCAGACCACGATCTCGCCCGGGTCGAGCGAGATGGAGCCGACGAGGCCGTCCACGGTCGACGCGCCGCCCTGCGGGTCACCGTCCTCGCAGAAGAGCAGGGTGTTGTCGTAGCCGTCGGGCGACACCTCCGTGACCTCGTACTCGCCTGGTATGACGTCCACGAAGGTGGCTGATCCCGCGCCCTCGGACGTCTCGATCGAGAAGTCCTCCGGGTCGAGCCACGTGCCGGTGAAGTCGAACATCGCGTCGTCGCCTTCGACGTTCTTGACGATCACGATGCGCCCGACCGCGATGTTCTCGATGCCGCAGGAGATCTGATCGCCCGGCTCCACGCGGAAGCCCGTCACATCGAGATCGGCGGTCTCGCCGTCGGCGTGGGTGACCGTGCAGACGAGGTCGCCCTCGATCCAGCCGGGCAGGTCGAGCTCCGCCAGCGAGTACAGGCCGCCCGGGGTGAGACCCGTGAACGTCGCGACGCCCGTGCCGCCCTGTGTGGCCACCGACGAGACCATCGCCTCGCCCGGAGGCTCGATCGGCGTGAGTACCCACTGGAACGTCGAGTCGCCGCCGAGTGCGGTCTTGGTGATCGTGATGTCGATGACATCGGGCACGTTCTCGATGGCGCAGGCGACCGCGATGCCGGGCTGCGCGACGAACGTCACCGCGGCCGGGTCGGTGTTCGTGTCGACGGCTCCGGTGCACGTGAGCGTGCCCTGCACCCAGCCTGGGGCGGCTTGCTCGGTCAGCGTGTACGTCTCGCCGGGGAGCAGACCCGTCCACGTGGCGGCCTCCGAACCGGGGCCGGTTCCCGAGATCGACTGCACGCCACCGGCCGGCGTGACGCCCTCGGACGGCGTCAGCGCGAAGGGGAACGACCACTCGTAATCGCTGGTCACGTCGGTGACGGCCTTGGTGACCGACACGGATGCCGGAGCCGCCGTGTTCTCGGCGCTGCAGACGAACGAGGTGCCGGGTTCCAGGGCGAACTGCCAGCCGTCCTCGGGCGTGCCCCTCGTGTCGACCACGTCGCACTCGAGGGTGCTGGTCCAGCCGGGCTGCGGGACTTCGACGAGGCTGTATTCGACTCCCGGCGCGATGTCGGTGACCTCGATCGACGGGGCCCCGGACGTCAGGGTGATGGTGCGTGCGTCGCCCGTCTCGAGGTCGGTCAGCAGGAAGTCGAACGACCACGGGAAGTCGTCCGTGACGCCGGCGACGATCTTCTCCATCTGTAGCGACACGGGCTCGGCGGTGTTGAGGAACACGCACTGGGCGATGCCCGCGGCGGGGAGATCCACCGTCGCGGTCAGCGTCTCGAGGTCGAACGTCGAGCTGCCGCCCTCCGAGACGTCGCAGGTGATGTCCGTCAAAGCCCAGTTCGGCAGGTCGTCCAGGTTCTCGGTGATGTCGTATTGGCCGCCGGTGAGCGCCGCGCTGACCCAGGTCGCCTGACCGGGCAGGGGGTTCAGTGTGAATGTCTCCGTAGGGTCGCCGCCTGACGGGCCGAACTCGAACGCGAAGTCCTCGTCATACTCGAACGGGTCGGACTCCTTGACCACGAGGATCTGCCCGGGCGTGGCGTTGACGAAGTAGCAGCTGACGGTGTCGCCAGGCGCGAGGTCGAAGGCCGCGGTCGCGGTGTCGAAGATCACGTCCTGTCCACCGATCGTGCAGATCAGCGATCCCAGCAGCGTGCCGTGCTGGCCGGCAGGCTCGGTCACCGAGTACGACCCCGGGGTCACCCCGGTGAAGGTCTGGGTGTAGTTCCCGCCGTCGCCGGTCGCGGCGTCGATCGAGAAGCCGCCGTCGACGGGAAGGGTCGGCGAGCCGGTGGTCCACGTGCCGGTGAAGTCGAAGACGGTGTCCGGAGGAGTTCCGAACGACTCCTTGCTGATGACGATCGTGCTCAGCTGTGTGTTCGTGAAGGTGCACGACACGTCCTGCCCGCCGATCGTCGTCACTTCAGCGGAGGCACCTGGTCCGTCTATCACCGCGCCAGGGTCGGTGCATGCGATGTCGGGCTCGCCAAGCCAGCCTTCGGGGACGACCTCGCTGATATCGACGGTCGAGCCCGGTGCGAAGGCGAAGGTGGCGCTCTGCCCGTCAGCCAGTGTCGCGGGGTTGCCGCCGATGTCGAACGAGAACTCCTGGGGCGATCCGTCGGGAAGCGTCTGCTTGGTGACGGTGACCGTCGAGATGGCGTTCGTGATGACGCAGTCCGTCTGCGTGTCCGGATAGACGGTGAACGGGTCGGTCGGACTGGTCAGCACGAACTCGATCGGCTCGCCGGTGCCCGGTCGCGTCGTCGTGCACGCGATCGACTGCTGCACCCATGGCGGAGGCACGGTCTCGGTGAGCCGATAGTCCGACGCCGCGAGCACGTTCTGGAAGGTGTCCGTCTCGTCGATGCCGAGATCGTCGACGATCGCGGTCGCGCCCGTGTCGGGGAGGACGATGCCGCCGCTCGCACGATCGACGCGGTAGGCGAAGCGGTCGTCGGAGTCGAAGCCCGCCGGCACGACATCCTTTGTCACCGTCAGTGCCCCGCAGTTCGAGATGGTGAGCGGATCGTCGACGTCGAGGTAATCCTGCGTCTGTGCGCCGAAGGCCGATCCGGTGCGCGAGATCTGCGTCGACACGGCGAAGGTGGAGCAGGCGGACGGGTCGAACAGGCCGGCAGTGGTCAAGTCGACTCCGAACTCTCCGAAGGTCGCCTGGGGCTGGTTGCTCACGGGGAGCGGGCCCTCGGTGCGCACACCGACCGCCCATGCGAAGTCGACGGTCTCGCCGGTATCGAGCCACTCGCCGGAACCGTTCGGGTTGGCGCACGCGTCGTCGGCCGACGGTGCCCAACGACGGAAGTGCACGAGCACTGTACCCAGGTTCGCCTCGTAGTCGAACACCACCAGGACGTCGTCGCAGCGCCCTGCCGCGGGCCCCTCGAGGTTCTGCAGCAGGCTCAGGCTGCCGTTGCCGACCAGGCGCGTCCAGTAGGCGTACAGGATGGCGTGGCGCTGACCCTGCGCATCGGTGACCACCTCGTAGGCGGACGCCGTGCTGCACACGTCGCCCTTGTCATTGGCCTCCGCGGGGCCGGGCGCCCACGGGATCGTGTTCGGCGTCTGCGCGCCGGGAGCGCCTGTCGCGTCGGACCCCGTCTCGGCGCACGCGCCGGCAAGGCTGCCGTTGTCCCACGAGAAGGCGGCGTCGAGGATGCCCGTCGACGGCAGACCGCCCGCCGTCGTGTAGGGGCCCGTCGGGGTGAACGTGTAGCTGCCGTCGGGCACGGGGGCGGTGAGGAACGAGTCCCAGTCGAATGTGCCCGGCGGTGTTCCGCCGGCCTTGTCTCCGTCGATCTGGAAACCGGACTGCAGACCCGAGGGTGCGAGGGTCGCCGCCGTCGCCGCACCGGCGCCGGCTGCCGGCACGAGCAGGGCGCCGAGGAGTCCGCCGATCGCGACCAGCGAGACGATACGGGTGCGCGACATGGCTGTCCTTCCCTAGGAGGAGGCCAACGCCGAGTGCCGAGGCCCCCACAGCCTCTCGCCGGACAGACCGTGAAAGCGCGCGGACCGTCGACTTGAGGCAGAACCTACCGGATGCCGAGGCGCCGCGCGACCCCCGGGCAACCGATGGCTCCGTCTCGGCTATTCCGGCGTGACCGGGCCATTCGAGCAGGCGAGCACGACGACCTGGTGCCGCTGGTGCCCGGTAGCGCCCGGCGCCGACGGCGCGGACTGTTACGTTCGCTGCGATTTCGGGGCGTCCCGGGCGGTGTGCGGTCACAGCGGCGGGGGCGGCATCCCTTCGAACTAGACTCGTCGGGTGACTTCCGGCCCCTCGTCCTTCTACATCACGACGCCGATCTACTATCCGAGCGACGTGCCCCACATCGGCCACGGCTACACCACCGTGGCGGTCGACACCCTGGCGCGCTGGCACCGCCAGGCGGGCGATGACACCTGGATGCTGACCGGCACCGACGAGCACGGTCAGAAGATGATGCGTGCCGCGTCGGCGAACGGCGTGACGCCGCAGGAATGGGTCGACAAGCTCGTCACCGAGGCGTGGTTCCCGCTGCTGAAGACCCTGGATGTCGCCAACGACGACTTCATCCGCACGACGCAGCAGCGTCACGAGGAGCGCGTGCAGCAGTTCGTGCAGGCGATCTACGACCGCGGCTACATCTACGCCGGCGAGTACGAGGCGCTGTACTGCGTGGGCTGCGAGGAGTTCAAGCCGGAGTCCGAGATCGTCGACGGCACCGGCGCGTTCGAGGGGCTCAAGGTCTGCGCCATCCACTCGAAGCCGCTGGAGCTGCTGCAGGAGAAGAACTACTTCTTCAAGCTCAGCGAGTTCCAGGACCGGCTCCTCGAGCTGTACTCGAGCGTGCCCGACTTCGTGCGCCCCGAATCGGCGCGCAACGAGGTCGTCTCGTTCGTGAAGAACGGGCTCAAGGACCTGTCGATCTCGCGGTCGGCGTTCGACTGGGGCATCCCGCTCCCGTGGGACGAGTCGCACGTCATCTACGTGTGGGTCGACGCCCTGCTGAACTACGCCACGGCGATCGGCTACGGAACCGACCCGGAGGAGTTCGCCCGACGCTGGCCGGCGTACCACATCGTCGGCAAGGACATCCTGCGCTTCCACGCCGTCATCTGGCCCGCGATGCTGATGGCAGCCGGGCTCGAGGTGCCCCGCGGTGTCTTCGCGCACGGCTGGCTGCTCGTCGGCGGCGAGAAGATGTCGAAGTCGAAGCTCACCGGCATCGCCCCGACCGAGATCACCGACGTGTTCGGCTCGGACGCCTACCGGTTCTACTTCCTGTCGGCCATCGCATTCGGCCAGGACGGCTCGTTCTCGTGGGAGGACCTGTCGGCGCGCTATCAGGCCGAGCTCGCCAACGGCTTCGGCAACCTCGCGTCGCGCACGACCGCCATGGTCGAGCGCTACTTCGAGGGCGTCGTGCCGCCGCCCGCCGAATACACTGCGGCCGATCTGCACATCCAGAAGACGGTGGCGGATGCCGCGGCCGCCGCCGATGCCGCGATCGACCGCTTCCGCATCGACGAGGCGATCAGCTCCGTGTGGACGATCGTCGACGCGCTGAACCTCTACATCACCGAGAACGAGCCCTGGGCGCTGGCCAAGGACGAGGCCCAGCGCGAGCGCCTCGGCACCGTGCTGTACACGGCGGCCGAGGGCCTGCGCGCACTCGCGGTGCTGCTGTCGCCGGTCATGCCGGAGTCGACCGAGAAGCTCTGGGTCGCGCTGGGCGCGGCGGAGTCGGTCGGTCGCCTGCAGGACCAGCCGCTGCGCGAGGCGGGCGGGTGGGGTGTGCTCAAGCCGGGCACGTCGGTCAACGGCCTGGCGCCGCTGTTCCCGCGCGTCGAGCAGTCGGTCTGATGGCGACGCCCCCCGTCGCGTACCCCGCGGGAGGCTCCGACCCCTCGCAGTACGTCCGCACGCGGGAGAAGGGCTCGCGCGACGTCACGTACCCCGCGGCGCCCGAGCCCCTCGCGGTGCCGGTGTACGACAACCACTCCCACCTCGAGATCGAGGACGGCGAGGTGGGTCTGTCGCTCGACGAGCAGCTGGCGCGGGCGGCGGCCGTCGGCGTCGTGGGCGTCGTGCAGGCGGGTGGTGACATCGACTCGAGCCGGTGGTCGGCGTGGGCCGCGGCATCCCACCCCCGCGTCCTGGCGGCCGTCGCCATCCACCCCAACGAGGCCCCTGCGTACAAGGACGCCGGCCGCCTCGACGAGGCGATCGCCGTCATCGACGAGCTGGCGGCGCAGCCGCGCGTGCGGGCGATCGGCGAGACCGGGCTCGACTTCTTCCGCACCGGCGAAGACGGGCGGCCCGCGCAGTTCGAGAGCTTCGAGGCGCACATCGCGCTCGCGAAGAAGCACGGCATCGCGATGCAGATCCACGATCGCGACGCCCACGACGCCGTGCTCGAGACCCTGCTGCGAGTCGGTGCCCCCGAACGCACCGTCTTCCACTGCTACTCGGGCGATGACGCCATGGCGCGCATCGCCGCGGACCACGGCTATTACCTGTCGTTCGCGGGGAACGTCACGTTCAAGAACGCCCAGAACCTTCGCGACGCCCTCGCGGTGACGCCGCGCGAGCGGATCCTGGTCGAGACGGATGCCCCGTTCCTGACGCCGATCCCGCACCGCGGCCGCCCCAACGCGCCGTACCTGATCCCGGTGACGGTGCGCTTCATGGCCGCCGAGCTCGGCGTCGAACTCGACGAGTTCTGCGCGCAGCTGGCGCGCAACACGCTCGCGGCCTACGGCGCGTTCGAGGACTGACGCGGTTCGGGGCAGCGGTGGACGGCGAGCTGTGGGACGTGACCGATGCCGACGGCATCCCTACCGGGCGCACGCACCGTCGTGGCGACCCGGACTTCCCGGAAGGGATGTTCCACATCGTGGCGTCGGTGTGCGTCGTGCGCGGCGACGGGCTCGTGCTCATGACGCGACGCGCGGCCACCAAGGACTTCCCGCTGGACTGGGAGTTCCCGGCGGGCAGCGCCCTCGCCGGCGAGACGAGCGCCCAGGCCGCGGTGCGCGAGCTGGCCGAAGAGGCCGGCGTCCGCGTCGGTGCCGACGACGTGGTGCTGGTCGGCCGGCTCACCGAGAGGACGGCCCTGTTCGACCTCTACGTCGCGGCCGTGGCGGGGGACCCCGCGCTGACGCTGGACCCGGAAGAGGTGTGCGAGAGCGCCTGGGTGCCCTTCGCGGAGGCGCTCCGCCGCGCAGCGGCCGGCGAGATGGCGGCGCCGTGGGTGCCGCGACTGCAGCGCTTCGGTCCGCGCCTCGGCGAGCTCGTCGCGTCGCGAGGCGCGTAGTCGGCTGATCCGCAGCGCGTCGGCTCGGGTGACGAGCCGTGACGGCGCAGATGAGCCGAGCGGGCCGCCGGCATGCCCGTCAGTCGGGCAGCGGCATTCCGCCGGCGCCGGGCTCGTCCTCGCCGGCGACGTCGTCCGCCGACTTCTCGTCGAGCACGGGCTTCGCCGCCGCGATGTGCGAGATCGGACGCCAGACCAGCAGCAGCGTGATTGCCGATCCGGCGAACGCGAACCACCACGGCGCGGTCAGGCCGAACAGCTGGGCCAGGACGCCGCCGATGAACTGCCCGATGACGAGGCCGCCGAAGACTCCGACCATGTTGACGGACGCGATGCGGCCCTGCAGTTCCATAGGAACAAGTCGCTGGCGCACCGTCGTCGAGATCGTGCCCCACACGAACGCGTACAGGCCGAACCCGAACATGATGACGAAGGCCACCGCCGGAGAGCTCGTCAGCGCGAACGACAGGTGCATCAGCACTTCGAGCGAAAGGCACACCCGCATCAGGGTCGAGAACGACACATGCTTCTCGAGCCAGCCGAAGCTGAAGATCGCGATCATGCCGCCGAGCGCGGACGCGGTCGTCAGGGCGCCGTAGCCGACCGGACCCATGCCGAGGTGCTCCGTCGCGTACAGCACGAGCACGCCCCACGGCGCCGCCCACGTGACGTTGAAGACCAGGATGATGATGACGAGCGTGCGCACCGGCGCGTTGTGCCGCAGCCAGTGCAGTCCTTCGCGGATGGCATGGGCCTTCGTGCCGCGCGCCGATCCGGCCTGCTCGGGAACGGGAGTGTCTGCGATACGGGAGATGAGCAGCACGGCGAGCGTCACGCACACGACCTGCAGCACGAACGGCCAGAACGAGCCGAGCGCGAACAGGAAGGCCCCGAGCGGTGGGCCGGCGAGCTGGTTCGCCACCAGATAGCCCGCCTGCATCCGCGCGTTGCCGATGCCGAGGTCGGCGGGCTTCACGAGCATCGGCAGCAGCGTGCTGCCGGCGGAATCGGCGAACACCTCGGCCGTGCCGTAGAGGAAGCTCGTCGCCAGCACCAGCCAGACGGTCGCCTGACCGGTGAGCAGGAAGACCACGAGCGCGAGCACGACCAGCGCCCGCAGTCCGTTGGCGAGCATCACCAGCCGTCGGCGGTCGTGGTGGTCGGCGACCGCGCCCGCGAGCAGGCCGAACAGCAGCCACGGCAGGAACTGCATCATGGCGCCTGCCGCGACGAGCACGGGTGACGACGTGAGCGACGCGATGAGCAGCGGCGCTGCAGCGAGGGCGATGCCGTCGCCCAGGTTGCTCGTCCAGGACGACGCGAGGAGCCAGCGGAAGTCGGTGCCCAGGCGGCGTGGTGCGATCAGTTCGCCGAGCGAGGGCATCCGTTCATCCTAGAGGCAGTGACGGATGCCGCAGCCGCCCCCGCCGCTGTCAGCTCGTCGGAGCGGCGGCGCCCTTGTGCGTGAACAGCGTCTCGGTCTGCTCGATGTCCATGCCCTTGGTCTCGGGGATCCGCAGCAGCACGTAGAAGAACGACAGGGCGGCGAACACCGCGTACATGCCGTAGGTGAGCGGCAGCGACCACGACGACATCGCGGGGAACGAGATCGTGATGAGGAAGTTGGCGATCCACTGCGCCCCGGCGGCGACGCCGAGCGCCTTGCCGCGGATCCGGCTCGGGAAGATCTCGCCGAGCAGCACCCATACGAGGGGTCCCCACGATGCGCCGAACCCGACGACGAACACGTTCGCCGCGATGAGGGCGATCGGACCCCACGGAGCCGGCAGCGTGACGGCGCCCTCGGCATCGGTCTCGGAGAACACGAACGAGATGGCCATCAGGCCGAGCGACAGCGCCATCATCACCGATCCGGTGAGCAGGATGGGCTTCCGCCCGACGCGGTCGACGAGGAAGATCGCGATGAGGGTCACCAGGACGTTCGTGATGGAGGTCACGACGCTGATCGTGAACGAGTCGCTCTCGTCGAACCCGACCGACTGCCAGAGACTCGTCGAGTAGTAGAAGATCACGTTGATGCCGACGAACTGCTGGAACACCGACAGGATGATGCCCACCCAGACGATCCGCTGAAGGCCGAGCACCGGTCCTCGCAGCGACACGCCCTCGTTCTTGCGGTCGGTCTCGATCGCGGTCTGCAGGTCGCGGATGGTGTGGTCGAGGTCGGCGGCCGGGACCAGCCGCGAGAAGATCTCCTTCGCCTCGGCGTACCGGCCCTTGGCGATGAGGTAGCGCGGCGACTCCGGCAGGGTGAACGAGAGGATGCCGTACACGGCCGACGGGATCACGCCGACGAGGAACATCCAGCGCCAGGCCTCGAGGCCGAACCACAGCACGTTGTCGGCGCCGCCCGCCGTGTTCGCGAGCAGGGCGTCCGACAGCAGGGCCGCGAAGATACCGAGCGTGATCGCGAGCTGCTGGAGCGAGGCCAGCCCGCCGCGGATCTGCCGCGGCGCGATCTCGGCGATGTAGGCCGGGGCGACCACGGACGCGATGCCGATGCCCAGACCGCCGATGACGCGCCAGAGCGCCAGGTCCCACGCGGAGAAGGCGAGGCCGGCGCCGATCGAGCTGACGAAGAACATGATCGCGCCGAGGAACATGACGCGCAGGCGCCCCCAGCGGTCCGACAGGTTGCCGGCGATGATGGCGCCGACGGCGCAGCCGAGGAGTGCGATCGCCACCACGAAGCCGGTGATGACGTCGTTGAGCGCGAAGTCCTGGGAGATGGAGTCGACGGCGCCGTTGATCACCGACGAATCGAAGCCGAACAGGAAGCCGCCGACCGCGGCGGCGACCGAGAGGCCGATCGCGCGGCGCCCGAAGGGGCTGCGGAGAGAGAACGCGTCTGCAGGAATCGATCCGGTCGAACTCATGGTCGTACGCTAGCGGCCGGGCGGCGCACGAGCGAGAGCACTCGCCGCCTCCGGAATTATGCTAAGCAGCTGTCGCCCCGTCGGCGGACCTCGGACGATCCGGGGTTACGGATCCGTACGCCGTACAGTGAACGCATGCCCGTGACACTCCTCGGCGCGGCCGAGATCCGTGCCCTCGCCGCCGACCTCGACGTGACGCCGACCAAGAAGCTCGGGCAGAACTTCGTCGTCGACGCCAACAGCGTCCGCAAGATCGTGAGCGTCGCCGAAGTGGCTCCCGGCGACCGCGTCGTCGAGGTGGGGCCGGGCCTCGGATCGCTGACCCTCGCGATCCTCGAGGCCGGGGCATCCGTCACCGCCGTCGAGATCGACCACCGCCTCGCCGCCCGCCTGCCCGCGACCGCGGCCGCCCACGGCGTCGCGGACGGCGCCCTCACCGTGGTGGACGCCGATGCCCTGCGCATCACCGAGCTGCCCGGCGCCCCCACGGTGCTCGTGGCGAATCTGCCCTACAACGTGAGCGTGCCGGTGCTGCTGCACTTCCTCGAGACCTTCCCGGACCTCGAACGCGGCGTCGTGATGGTGCAGGCCGAGGTGGGGGAGCGCCTCGCCGCGCCGCCCGGCTCCAAGGTGTACGGCGCGCCCAGCGTGAAGGCCGCGTGGTACGGCCCGTGGCGGCTCGCCGGCACCGTCTCGCGTCAGGTGTTCTGGCCGGTCCCCAACGTCGACAGCGTGCTGGTCGGATTCCGCCGCGATCCCCAGCCGCGCGGTGACGAGGCCCTGCGACGGCGGACGTTCGGCATCGTCGACGCGGCCTTCCAGCAGCGGCGGAAGATGCTCCGCCAGGCCACTTCGGGTGTCCTCGGCGGCACGGCGGCCGCGGCGTCGGCGGTGCTGGAAAGCGCCGGCGTGGCGCCGACCGCGCGCGGCGAAGACCTGTCGATCGATGATTTCGTGCGCATCGCACGGGCCGCCGGAGATGCCCTCGCCGTGTGAATTCAGTGATTGTTCACCGTGTGGTGACCGGATAGCCCGAAACATGCCGGTAACATTTCTGCGTCCGCCGTCCCGATACACGGGCAGCTCGCCTCGCGGCGGACCGGAGTGAATCGACATGCGACCCGCCGAGTATCCGGCCCCTGAACGCATCTTGCTGCACATCAGCGACACCCACCTGCGGGCGGCGTCGACGCCGCGCCTGTTCGACGCCCTCGACGGTGCCGCCCAGCTCGCGCGAGCGCTCGAGGTCATCGAGGAGTCGGGCATCCGCCCCGACGCCGTCGTCTTCACGGGCGACCTCGTCGACCTCGGCGAGAGCGGTGCCTACGCCGACCTGCGCGCCCTCGTCGAGCCCTTCGCCGCGCGCATCGGCGCACGCGTGCTGTGGGTCATGGGCAACCACGACGATCGGCGGGCATTCCGCGCCGAGCTGCTGGACGAGGCATCCGATCAGCGTCCGGTGGACCGCGTCGACGAGCTCGACGGCCTCCGCGTCGTCACCCTCGACACGAGCGTTCCCGGGCACCACTACGGCGAGGTGCGCGACGAGCAGCTGGCATGGCTGGCGGACGTGCTGGCGACGCCGGCGCCGCTCGGCACGATCCTCGCCATGCACCACCCGCCGGTTCCGGCGGTGCTGCCGCTCGCTGCGAGCGTCGAGCTGCGCGACCAGTCGCGGCTGGCGGCCGTGCTGCGCGGCACGGACGTCCGCGCCATCATCGCGGGTCACCTGCACTACTCGACGTTCGCGACGTTCGCCGGCATCCCCGTCTCGGTGGCGTCATCGACCTGCTACGCGCAGGATCTCACCGTGCCGGTCGGCGGAACGCGGCCGCAGGACGGCGCTCAGGCGTTCAACCTCGTGCACGTATACGACGACACCGTCGTGCACTCGGTCGTGCCCGTGGACGCCCCGCGGACACTCGAGCACATCGACGCCGACGAGGCGCAGCGCCGCCTGCGCCTGGCCGACGTGGCGCCGGTCACCGCCGTGCGGAGGGATGCGCCGACCGAGCCGATTCCTCTGCTGCGCTGAGTTCGGCACGCTCCCACGGCGCCCGCACCGGGAACATCCGCTCGAGAGAATCCCGCAGACTCCGGACGCGAACGTCCTCGGGCACCTCGGCATTGCCGCCGTCGTTGAGGCAGAACATGTCGACGTCGGTGCGCTCGGCGAGACGCTGCATGCGCCGAAGGCCCGATGCCATCGTGGTCTGGGCGTACCGCACGCGCGGTTCGCGCGTGGCCACCGCCCGCCCGGTCATCAGCGCGTAGTAGTGGTAGAGGCTGTTCGTGACCGAGATGTCGCTGGCGGAGCGGAAACGGGATGCCGCGGTCCGGGCGAAATCGTCGGGGAAGGCTTCCTCGAGCTCCGCCATGACGCTCTTGAGCAGCGGCGTCGCGCAGTGGTCGAGGTCGCGCACGATGGTGCGCCCGAACCGCTCGCTGAGGAGGGCGCGGTTGACGCGGAGCCCGTTGTCGTGACCGCTGCGGTGCAGGGCCGGAGCGCCGGTGCCGATGCGCACCTCGCACTCGACGAACTTCGTCACGCCCGCGGGGGTGAAGAACAGCTCCGGCTCCACGAGCCGGCCGAAGAACATGTCGTCGTTCGAGTAGAGGAAGTGCTCGGCCAGGCCGGGGATGCGGTGCAGCTGAGCCTCGACGGCGTGGGAGTTGTGCGTCGGCAGCACCGACGCGTCGGCGAAGAACTCCTCGCTGCGGACGATCGTCACCTTGGGGTGGTCGAGGAGCCACGACGGCGCGGGCGAGTCCGTCGCGATGAAGATCCGCCGCACCCAGGGTGCGTACATGTGGACGCTCCGCAGCGCGTAGCGCAGCTCGTCGACGTGCCGGAACCGCGCGGGGCTGTCGTCGCCGTCGCCGACCACGTACTCGGCCATCTGCGCTGCGCGCATGCGCTGGAAGGCGCTCGACGAGCCGTCCACCCAGGAGAAGACGAGGTCGACGTCCTCGGTGAACTCGTGGGGCTGCGGCTCGAACATGCCGTCGAGCGTCCGCCACGAACGCCCGTAGCGCTCCACCGTCGTGTACGACAGGTCCTCGACGGGCGTGAGCTTGCGGGTGAGAGCGTTGTCGTGGGGCGCCTCGACGATGTCGTCCCCGAAGCGCCAGAACTCGAGATGGGCGCCGAGCGCGGCGGTGTAGCGGAGCGTGCCGTTCCGGCTGATCCGCGGCCGGTATGCGCGGACGCCGAACGGTGTCGCCGCGAGCGGCGAGGCGTCGGAGGCGAGCACCGGGGGACGCCCCTTCGCCTTGAGATACACGGGCTCGGTCTCGCAGAGAGCGGCGAGTGCCGCCAGGGCGGCGTCGCGATCGTCGATGTCGACGGCCAGCGCCGGGATCGCGCGATCGTGACGGATCAGCGTCACGGTGATGCCGGCGTCCTCCAGGGCGCCGGCGACGAGCAGCAGATCCGACGTGCGGGCCTCGACCGGCGTGACATCGTCGTGCACGAGGTGCAGGATGCCGCGGTCGACGGCGATGTCCGCGCGCTCCAGCAGTCCCGTCCAGGTGCGGGCGGGCTGCGGCAGAGCCGAGAGTGCGGCCATATTTCCTCCTTGCGCGGGCGGCGAGATGTCGCCGTCCGGTGTGGACACTTTAGGCATCATCCGTTACGAAGACGTTTCCGACCGCATCCCTTGACAGAGCGGCCCTCGCTGTGTCCTCCGCGCGCCGGTACTGACGCGCCACGCCAGGGGCGGCACCTGCGCGGCCGTCGCGGCGCCGATAGCCTGGACCGGTGACCGAAGACGCGCGCTACCTGTCCCGTGGAGGAGACCTCCACCGCCCCTACGCCGCCGCCGACGACCGCTATGCCCGCGCGGAGTATCGCCGCGTCGGCACGTCGGGGCTCACGCTCCCTCCCGTCTCGCTGGGCCTGTGGTGGAACTTCGGCGACAACATCCCGTTCGACAACCAGCGGGCGCTGCTGCGCCACGCGTTCGACCGCGGCATCACCCACTTCGATCTCGCGAACAACTACGGTCCGCCCTACGGCAGCGCCGAGACGAACTTCGGCCGCATGATGCGCGAGGACTTCGCGCCGTACCGCGACGAGCTCATCATCTCGTCCAAGGCCGGCTACGACATGTGGCACGGGCCGTACGGCAACGGCGGCGCGCGCAAGTACCTCCTCGCGAGCGCCGAGCAGTCGCTGAAGCGCATGAGCATCGATTACGTCGACATCTTCTATTCGCACCGCGTCGACCCCGACGTCCCCGTCGAAGAGACCGTGGGCGCGCTCGACACGCTCGTGCGTCAGGGCAAGGCGCTCTACGTCGGCATCTCGTCGTACAGCGCCGAGCGCACGGCGGTCGCGGCATCCGTCGCCCGCTCGCTCGGCACGCCGCTGGTGATCCATCAGCCGTCGTACTCGATCCTGAACCGCTGGATCGAGGACGGCCTGACCGGCGTCCTGAAGCAGGAGGGCATGGGGGCGATCGCGTTCACGCCGCTCGCCCAGGGCCTGCTCACCGACAAGTATCTGGGCGACGGTTCGGCCGAGCGCGCACAGCAGCGCGCGTCGCTCCCGGGCGGCTCGCTCAGCGAGAAGGGCCTCTCGACCCTCCGCTCGCTCGACGTCGTCGCCAAGGAGCGCGGGCAGACGCTCGCGCAGATGGCGATCCAGTGGGTGCTGCGCGATCCGGTTGTCGCGTCCGCGCTGATCGGCGCGTCGCGTCCGGCGCAGCTCGACGAGAACCTCAAGGCGCTCGACGGCCCGGCCTTCGACACGGAGGAGCTCGAGCGCATCGATGCGCTCTCGGACGGCATCGACGTCGACCTCTGGGCGGAATCGGCGAACCGGTGACTCAGGCCCTCGCCGCCGACGGCGTCCGCGTGCGGGCGCCGGGCAAGCTCAACCTCTTCTTCGAGGTCGGCGGCGTGCAGGAGGACGGATACCACGACGTCGCGTCGGCATACCAGGCGGTGTCGCTGTACGAGGACGTCTGGGCCTCGCCGTCGGACGAGTTCACCGTGGCGATCTCGGGCACCGTCGACGTGTCAGGGGTTCCGGCCGACGACCGCAACCTCGCCGTGCGAGCCGCGCGGCTCGTGGCACAGCGCATCGGCTACGAGGGCGGCGTGCACCTCGACATCGTCAAGCACGTGCCCGTCGCCGGCGGCATGGGAGGTGGGTCTGCGGATGCCGCGGCCGCCCTCGTCGCGTGCGACGCGCTGTGGGGGGCCGAGCTCGGCAGCGCCGAACTGCACAAGCTCGCATCCCGGCTGGGCGCCGACGTGCCGTTCGCGCTGATGGGCGGAACGGCGATCGGCACCGGCCGCGGCGACCAGCTGAACCCGGCCCTCGCCAAGGGCCGGTTCGACTGGGTCGTCGTGCCCTCGAGGGCCGGGCTGTCGACGCCCGAGGTCTACGCGCACCTCGACGAGCTGCGTGCGCGCCCCGACATCGCCGCCGCCCGGGTGCCCGCCGTCGACCCCACGGTGCTGCAGGCGCTGCGCGCAGGCGACCCGGTGGCTCTCGCCGAGCACACGCGCAACGATCTGCAGATCGCCGCGCTCTCGATGCGGCCGCAGCTGCGCGAGGTGCTCGAGCTCGGCGAGGAGTCCGGGGCTCTCGCCGGGCTGGTGTCGGGGTCCGGCCCTACGCTGGCATTCCTGACCGTCGACCCCGAGTCGGCGCTCGAGCTGCAGATCACGCTGTCGGCCGCGGGGTACGAGGCGCTTCACGTGCACGGTCCGGTGGCCGGTGCCCGCGTGATGACCTGACCCCGTACCGCACGCCGACCTGAGCCCGCCCCCAGGGTCGGCATGGAGAGGAAGACCCATGAAGATGCTCGATCTCATGAACGGCGCCGACGAGTCCCACCGTGCGGCGTTCCGCGCCGGGCCCGTCGACGAGCAGTCCCGTGCGCGGCTCGCCGCGACCGGCCTCGACTACCGTCGCCTCGCGGTCGACCACGACGGGTTCGCCGGCTGGCTGCAGTCCGCGGCGCGAGGCTTCCAGGACAGCGAACGCACCGATGAGCAGGTCTCGGCCGCGCGCGACCGCAGCGGCTATCGGCGGCTGACGGGCGTCTACGATCCTGCTGCCCCGATGGCCGACGCGCCGGTGGCGACCATCGCGTCCTGGCTCGGCGAGCTCACCGTGCCCGGCGGCGCCGCCATCCCGTCCTGCGCGATCTCGGCCGTCACCGTGGCACCCACCCACCGCCGGCGCGGCGTCGCCCGGGCCATGCTCGAGGGGGAGCTGCGGGCGGCGCAGGCCGCCGGCATCCCGATGGCGATGCTCACGGTCAGCGAGTCGCCGCTCTACGGGCGCTACGGATTCGCCCCCGCCGTGGCGAGCGCGTCGTGGCAGATCGAGACGAAGCGGGCCGCATGGATCGGCCCGGAACCGGCCGGGCGCATCGACTTCGTGACCCGCGACCGGGTCCGCGAACTGCTGCCGGCTCTGCACGAGCGGGCACGGCATCGCTTCCCCGGCGAGATCGACGTGCCCGGTTCGCACTGGGACGGCTTCGCCGGTACGAATCCCGCCGCGGAGAAGGTCGGCGAGAAGCGTGCCGTGCAGTACCGGGATGCCGAGGGCGAAGTCCGAGGGGCCGCCGTGTACGCCGTGCGCGAGAACCACGAGGACTTCACCAAGGCGACGGTGACGGTCCACTACCTCATCGCCGAGACCGACGACGCCTACGCCGCGCTGTGGCGGTTCCTGCTCGAACTCGACCTGGTGGCCGAGGTGCACGCGAGCGAGCTGTCGATCGACGAGCCGCTGCTGTGGATGATCGCCGACCAGCGTGCGGCGAAGGTCGCCATCCGCGATCACCAGTACGTGCGGATCATCGATGTCGTCTCGTGCCTCGAGGCCCGTCGCTACGGCGCCGCGGGCACGCTCGTGCTCGATGTGTCCGACCCGATCGGGCTCTCGACGGGCCGGTACCTGCTCGAGGTCGACGACGCCGGCGCGGGACGCGTGACCCCCCTGGACGACGGTGACGCCCCCGCGGGCGCCGTGGAGGTGGCGCTGGGGATCACCGAGCTGTCGGCCACGTACCTCGGAGCCGTGTCGCCGGCGACGCTCGCCGCCGCGGGCCGCGTGAAGACGACCGATCCCACGGCCGCCGCTCGTGTGCTGGGCTGGCACACCGCGCCTCGGCTGAGCATCTGGTACTGATCCGGCGGCTCCGCGTGCGCCGCCCGCTGGTGGGAACACATCCGCGGGCCCACAGGTTCGATCCTCTGGGGCAGACCAACCCACCTGGAGGAACCGTGAAGGCTGTGCTGAACGGCGTGGTGATCGCCGAGGCGGACAAGGACGACCTCGTCCGCATCGAGGGCAACTGGTACTGGCCGCCGGTGGCGGTCGCCAAGGGCGCCCTGGTCGAGAGCCCGACGCCCTACACCTGCCCCTGGAAGGGCGAGGCGCAGTACTTCAGCGTGCGGGTCGGTGAGCACGAGCACACCGACCGTGCGTGGTCGTATCCGAGGCCGCACTCGAGCGCCGTGACGCGCGTCGGCGCCGATTTCTCGGGCTACGTCGCGTTCGACCGCGCCGTCCAGATCGCCGACTGAGCGGGTCGCCGCGCACCGGACGCGCGGCGGTCCCCTCCGGCTCGCCTAGCCTGGAGGGGACATGGCACATCTTCTGGGGGCCGAGGCCCTGCACCTGGAGTTCCCGACGAAGGTCGTCTTCGACCGGGTCTCGCTCGGCATCGACGAGGGCGACCGCATCGGCGTCGTCGGCCGCAACGGCGACGGCAAGTCGAGCCTGCTGGCGATGCTCGCCGGCCGGCTCGAGCCCGATGGCGGCCGGGTGACGGTGCGGGGCGGCATCCGTGTCGGCGTGCTCGACCAGGCCGACACGCTCGACGACACGCTCACGGTGCACCAGACCGTCGTCGGGGATCGTCCCGACCACGAGTGGGCCGGTGACCCCCGGGCACGGGATGTCATCGCCGGGCTGCTGGGCGACCTGCCCTGGGACGGGCCCGTCGCCGGCCTGTCGGGCGGGCAGCGGCGGCGCGTGTCGCTGGCCACGCTGCTGGTGGGCGATCACGACGTGCTCTTCCTCGACGAGCCCACGAACCACCTCGACGTCGAGGCGATCTCATGGCTCGCCGCACACATCAAGGGACGGTGGCCGGCGAACCAGGGCGGGCTGCTGGTCGTGACGCACGACCGCTGGTTCCTCGACGAGGTCTGCAACACCACCTGGGAGGTGCACGACCGCATCGTCGAGCCGTTCGAGGGCGGCTACGCGGCCTACATCCTGCAGCGGGTCGAGCGCGACCGCCAGTCCGCCGTCATCGAACAGCGCCGGCAGAACCTCGCTCGCAAGGAGCTGGCCTGGCTGCGCCGCGGCGCACCGGCGCGCACGTCCAAGCCCAAGTTCCGCATCGACGCCGCCAACGACCTGATCGCCGACGTGCCCGAGATCCGCGACGCGACCGAGCTGCGCTCGCTCGCCGTCTCGCGCCTCGGCAAGGACGTGGTCGACCTTCTGGACGCCGCCGTCGCCTACGACGGGCGCGAGGTGCTGCACCCGGTCGAGTGGCGGATCGCCCCCGGCGAGCGGACGGGCATCCTCGGTGTCAACGGTGCGGGCAAGTCGACGCTGCTCGGGCTGGTGTCGGGCGATGTCGAGCCGACCGCCGGACGGGTGAAGCGGGGCAAGACCGTGAAGGTCGCCACGCTCACGCAGCGCCTCGACGAGCTCGAGGATCACCTGAACGATCCGGTCCGCGTCGTCATCTCGAGTCTGCGCACGACCTACACGTTCGGCGCCGGCTCCAAGGCGCAGGAGCTCACCCCGGGCCAGCTCCTGGAGAGCATGGGCTTCCAGAGCGCCCAGCTGTCGACGCCGGTGAAAGACCTGTCCGGTGGTCAGAAGCGCCGGCTGCAGCTGCTGCTCATCCTCCTCGAGCAGCCGAACGTGCTCATCCTCGACGAGCCGACCAACGACCTCGACACCGACATGCTCGCCGCCATCGAGGACCTGCTGGACTCCTGGCCGGGCACGCTCCTCGTCGTGTCGCACGACCGGTACTTCATCGAGCGGGTGACCGATCAGCAGTACGCGATCCTCGACGGACACCTTCGCCACCTCCCGGGCGGGGTGGATGAGTACCTGCGGCTCAGAGCCCGCTCGCTGAGCGAGCGCGACGAGACGAAGCGCACGAGCGGGACGGATGCCGCGGCCTCGGCATCCGCCTCGCCCGCGCTGTCGGGCGCCGAGCTGCGCGCCGCCCAGAAGGAGGTCTCCGCGCTCGAACGGCGTCTGGAGAAGCTCGAGTCGCAGATCGGCGCGGCGCGCGTCGCGCTCGCCGACCACGATCAGTCGGACTACGTCGGCCTGGGCGCCGAGATGGCGCGCATCACCCGCCTCGAGAAGGAGCGCGACGCCGTCGAGGAGCGCTGGTTCGAGCTCACCGAGCAGCTCGGCTGAACGCGGCGGACTCAACCCTGCGTGTCGAAGCCGAGGCTGAGCTTGCGCAGGAGGCCGGCGAGGCGCTCGCGGTCGCCCCGCGAGAGCGTCTCGAGCAGCAGCGCCTCCGCGTCGACGAGACGCGTGATCGCAGCATCCACCCGGATCTTCCCCTCGTCGGTGAGGGTCACCAGGACGCTGCGGCCGTCGTCGGGATCGGCCTCGCGGCGCACGAGTCGGCGGCCCACCAGGCGATCGATGCGATTCGTCATGGTGCCGCTGGACACCAGCGTCTGCTGGAGCAGCTGCTTCGGGCTGAGCTGGAACGGCTCGCCGGCGCGCCGCAGGGCCGACAGCACGTCCCACTCCCACGGCTCCAGCTCGCTGCGGCGGAATGCGTCGCGCCGCGCCCGGTCGAGATGACG
This sequence comes from Microbacterium sp. ZW T2_14, assembly GCF_044987405.1. Lineage (NCBI taxonomy): Bacteria > Bacillati > Actinomycetota > Actinomycetes > Micrococcales > Microbacteriaceae > Microbacterium > Microbacterium sp. ZW T2_14. The sequence goes on from NZ_JBJDRK010000027.1 coordinate 54,001, forward strand.
CGACAGCCGGTCGACGCGCGAGAGCACCCCGAGGGGTGAGAAGTCGAGGTCGGGGCGCTGCGTCGTCCACGCCTCGACGATGCGGTCCACCTCGTCGCTCTGCCCCGTCATCCCCCCATTATCGGGGGCGGCCGTCCCGCCCGATGCAGGTGGCACCGTCTGGCAGACTTGACGGGCGGCTCCCGGCACCTCGGAACGCCGTGGTCCGCCGTGGTGTAATGGCAGCACGACAGCCTTTGGAGCTGTGAGGCCCAGGTTCGAGTCCTGGCGGCGGAGCATGACCGACACCCCCCGCGACAGCGCTCTGGCCGTCATCGTCCTCGCCGCCGGCCAGGGCACCCGCATGAAGTCGTCCCTGCCGAAGGTGCTGCACCGGATCGGCGGCCGCCCGCTGGTCGGCCACGTGCTCGACACCGCGCTGGCCCTGGCGCCGGAGCGCGTGGTGGTGGTGGTCCGGCACGAACGCGACCTGGTCGCGGGAGCCGTCGTGGATGCCGCGCCCGGCGTCATCGTGGTCGACCAGGACGAGGTCCCGGGAACAGGCCGGGCGGTCGAGGTGGCCCTCGACGCCCTCGACGACTTCGTGGGCGACGTCCTGGTGCTGAGCGGCGACGTGCCGCTCCTCGAGGCCGACACCCTCGCCGCCCTCGTGCGCAGCCACCGCGACGGCGCGGTCGCCGCAACGGTGCTCAGCGCCGCGCTGGACGATGCGACCGGCTACGGCCGCGTCATCCGCGACGCCGACGGCGCGGTGTCGCGGATCGTCGAGCAGAAGGATGCGACGGCGGACGAGGCATCCGTCTCCGAGATCAATGCGGGCGTGTACGTCTTCCAGGCGGCGGCGCTTCGCACCGAACTGGCACTCGTCGGAACCTCGAACGCGCAGGGCGAGAAGTACCTGACCGACGTCGTGGCGCTGCTGCGCGCCGATGGTCTGGCTGTCGCAGCCCTGACCGCCCCCGACGCGGCGGCCGCGCTCGGCGTCAACGACCGCGTGCAGCTGTCCGAGGCGGCGCGCCTCCTGAACGCGCGCACGGTGCGTCGCTGGCAGCTCGAGGGCGCGACGATCCTCGACCCGGCGACGACCTGGATCGACGTCACCGCGACGCTGGCGCCCGACGTCACGGTGCTGCCGAACACGCACATCCTCCGGGCGACGGCGATCGCGGCCGGCGCCACGGTCGGCCCCGACACGAGCCTCGTCGACTGCGAGGTGGGCGAGGATGCCACGGTCACCCGCACCGACGCCACCCTGGCCGTGATCGGCGCGAAGGCGACGGTCGGCCCCTTCGCCTACCTCCGGCCGGGCACGTACCTCGGCGACCGCGGCAAGATCGGGACCTTCGTCGAGACGAAGAACTCCACGATCGGCGAATCGAGCAAGGTGCCCCATCTGTCGTACATCGGCGACACCACGATCGGCCGGGGCGTCAATCTCGGCGCCGGTGCGATCACCGCCAACTACGACGATCTGGCGAAGCACCGCACCGAGATCGGCGACGAAGTGCACGCCGGCTCGCATAACGTCTTCGTGGCGCCCGTTAGGATCGGAGACGGCGCGAAGACGGGGGCGGGGGCGGTCATCCGCAAGGATGTGCCGGCCGGTGCTCTCGCACTCAGCGTCGCCCCTCAGCGCAACGTCGAGGGGTGGGTCGAGAAGAACAGACCGGGTACCGGAGCGGCGGACGTCGCCGCCAAGGCCCGCAGCGCACAGAAGGCGGACGATGGCGCGCAAGAAGAAGACCGTTGAACTCGACCGGGCGAACGACATCGCCCCCGGCCTCGTCGCCAAGACGAAGAAACGGCTCGTCATCGCGCGCGGCAGCTCGCACCCCGAGCTCGCGGCACAGGTCGCCGAGCAGCTGAGCACGGAGCTGGTGCCCACCGAGTACCGCACCTTCGCGTCCGGCGAGATCCTGACGCGGTTCGAGGTGTCGATCCGCGGCTGCGACCTCTTCCTCATCCAGAGCTTCGGCCCACCGGTCAACGAGTGGATGATGGAGACCCTCATCATGCTCGACGCCGCGAAGCGGGCGTCGGCCAAGCGCATCACCGTCGTCGCGCCGTACTTCCCCTACTCCCGCCAGGACAAGAAGGGCCGCGGCCGCGAGCCGATCAGCGCCCGGCTCGTCGCCGACCTCTTCAAGACGGCCGGCGCCGACCGCATCATGAGCGTCGATCTGCACGCCGCGCAGATCCAGGGCTTCTTCGACGGACCCGTCGACCACCTGTTCGCCAAGCCGGTGCTGCTGGAGTACTTCGAGAACACGCTCAGCGAAGCCGACCGGGCACGCCTCACGGTGGTCTCGCCCGACACCGGACGCGTGCGCGTCGCCGACCAGTGGTCCGACAGCCTGGGTGCGCCACTGGCGATCATCCACAAGCGCCGCGACCCGAATGTCGCCAACCAGGTGACCGTCAACGAGATCGTCGGCGCGGTCGACGGTCGCGTCTGCCTGCTGGTCGACGACATGATCGACACCGGCGGCACGATCGTGAAGGCCGCCGAGGCGCTCAAGGCCAACGGCGCGACCAAGGTGATCGTGGCCGCGACGCACGCGATCTTCAGCGATCCGGCGGCGACGCGGCTGCAGAGCCCGGCGATCGACGAGGTCGTGGTGACCGACACGGTGCCGATCCCCGACGAGAAGCGGTTCCCGAGCCTTACGATTCTGCCTATCGCGCCACTGCTCGCGCGCGCGATCCACGAAGTGTTCGAAGACGGCTCCGTCACCAGCATGTTCGACGGGGCGGCCTGACGCCGGCACCGGGTCGGAGCACCGACACCGCGGCGGCGACGGAAGGACGAAGCATCCATGACGCAGCCGCCGAACCCCGCACCGCTTGATTCCGCACCGTTGACCTCCGCGCGCCTGACCGTCGCGCGTCCGTGGGCGCTCACGACCGACGAAGTGCTCGGGCATCTCGAGGCGGACGCCGGGGGACTGAATGCCGCCGACGCTGCGGCACGTCTCGAGATCGCAGGTCCCAACCGCCTGCCCGAGCCCGCGCGCAAGCCGGCCGTGCTGCGATTCCTGGCGCACTTCAACGACACGCTGATCTACATCCTGCTGGGCGCCGCCGTCATCAAGGCGCTCATGGGCGACTGGCTCGACTTCTGGGTGATCATGGTCGTCGCGATCATCAACGCGGTGATCGGCTACATCCAGGAGGGGCGCGCCGAGAAGGCGCTCGCCGGCATCCGCGGGATGCTGTCGGCCGATGCCAGCGCGCGGCGCGACGGCGGCTGGGTCACCGTGCCGGCCGCCGATCTGGTTCCCGGCGATGTCGTACGGCTCATGCCCGGCGACAAGGTGCCGGCCGACCTGCGGCTGCTGCAGGCGTTCCAGCTGCGCATCGACGAAGCGGCGCTGACCGGGGAGTCCGTCCCCTCGTCGAAGACCACCGACCCGTCGGCGCCCGAGGCCGGCGTCGGCGACCGCGGATCGATGGCGTTCTCGGGCACCATCGTCAGCGCCGGCCAGGGCCGGGGACTGGTGACCGCGACCGGATCCGACACCGAGCTCGGCCGCATCCAGAGCCTCGCCGACGAAGCCGAGTCGCTGGCCACCCCGCTCACCCGCCAGCTGGACAGCTTCGGTCGCGTGCTCACGGTCGTGATCCTCGCGATGGCGGCGATCATGATGCTGATCGGGCGCTTCCTGCACGGGATGCCGTATCCCGAGCTCATCTCGGCGGCCATCGGCTTCGCGGTGGCGGCGATCCCCGAGGGGCTGCCGGCCCTCGTGACGATCACGCTCGCGATCGGCGTGCAGCAGATGGCCCGCCACAACGCCATCACCCGGAAGCTGCCCGCGGTGGAGGCGCTCGGCTCGGTGACCACCGTGTGCTCCGACAAGACCGGCACGCTCACCCGCAACGAGATGACCGTGCGGCACATCGTCACGCCGCTCGCCGAGTACGACGTCACCGGACTCGGCTATGTGCCCGAAGGTGAGATCGTCCTGGCGGGCGCGGGCGCTGGCGCGGGCGCGGGCTCCGCCGCCGTCGAAGCCGGCGCGCCCACCGACCGCGGCGATCTGGCGGCGCTGCTGGCGATCGCCACCCTCTGCAACGACGCGCACATCGTCCGCGGTGACGACGGCGCGTGGAGCCTCGTCGGCGAGCCGACGGAGGGCGCCCTGAAGGTCGTCGCGATGAAGGGCGGCGTGGGCAGTGCGGGCGGCCGCCGGGTCGCCGTCATCCCGTTCGACTCCGCCAACAAGCTCATGGCGACCCTCAACGAGGGCGCCCGGTCCGGCGGTGCGGCCGGCGAGGTCTCGCGGGCGATCCTCGTCAAGGGTGCGCCCGACCGCCTGCTCGAGCGCTCGCTCACCCAGCGCGGGGCCGACGGGTCCGAGCCCCTCGACCTGGTCCGCTGGAACGCGGCGATCGAGACGCTGAGCTCACAGGGACTGCGCGTGCTCGCGGCGGCGCGGAAGCCGGTGCGGCCGACGACCGACGAGTTCGCGCTCGACGACCTCATCGACCTGGAGTTCATCGGCCTGTGGGGCATCGTCGACCCGCCCCGGCCGGAGGCGGTCGAGGCGATCGCGGACTGCCACACCGCCGGCATCCGGGTGAAGATGATCACCGGCGATCACGCCGGCACGGCCCTCGCCATCGCGCACGAGATGGGGCTTGCGCGCGCTGACGCGGAGGTGCTCACCGGCGCGGAGCTCGAGGCGCTCACGCAGGAGCAGCTCCGCGAGGTCGTGCGCGACGTCGACGTGTACGCGCGTACGAGTCCCGAGCACAAGATCCGCATCGTGCGCGCGCTCCAGTCGCACGGCGAGGTCGTCGCGATGACCGGCGACGGTGTCAACGACGCTCCCGCGCTGACGCGGGCCGACGTCGGCATCGCGATGGGCATCAAGGGCACCGAGGCGACCAAGGAGGCCGCCGAGTTCGTGCTGGCCGACGACAACTTCGCGACGATCCGCAGCGCCATCGGCGAGGGTCGTCGCATCTACGACAACCTGCGCAAGTCGATCGTGTTCCTGCTTCCCACCAACGGGGCGCAGTCGCTCGTGATCCTCGTCGCCGTCCTGTTCGGGCTCGCGCTGCCGATCACCAGCGTGCAGGTGCTGTGGGTCAACATGGTGACGGCGGTGACGCTCTCCCTCGCGCTCGCGTACGAGCCGGCCGAGCGCGGGATCATGCGCCGGCCCCCGCGCGCCAGTGGGGGACCGATCATCGATCGCCGTGAGCTCGGCTTCGTGCTGGTGGTGTCGCTCGTCATCGGCGGTGCCGCGATGGGCGTCTTCTACGGCGTCGTCGCCACCGGCGCCGACATCGAGGTGGCGCGCACCGAGGCCGTGCTCATGCTCGCCCTCGGGCAGCTCGCCTACCTGTTCAACTGCCGGTTCCTGAGCCGCTCGAGTCTCACTCTCGACGTGCTGCGCGGCAACCGCGCGGTGTGGTGGTCGGCCATCGCGCTCATCGTGCTGCAGGTGATCTACACGTACGTTCCGTTCATGAACGTGCTGTTCGACTCGCGGCCGCTGGCCGCGGCATCCTGGATCCTCCCCATCGTGGTGTCGATCGGCATCTTCCTCGCCGTCGAGGCGCTCAAGGCGCTGCTGCGGGCGCGGGCAGGCTCATCACCTGCGATCGACACGCTCGAAGGCGGCTCATAGGAGCCGCTGACAGGATCACTCTCGGACGCTCCGGCGTCGCCTTCCGCACCGACCCGAGCCCGACCCGAGCCAGGAGGACCGTCATGATCCGCACCGCACTCGCTTCCCGCCCCGTCCGCGCCGGAGCGGCGCTGACCGCCGTCGCCGGCATCGCCCTCCTCGCCGGCTGCGCGCCGGGGGCCTCGGAGGCCGAAGAGCCGGCCACCGCCGAGACCACCGACACCTCGGAGGGCACCGACACCGGCTCGGGCTCGTCCGGCTCCGGCTCGTACGCCGACGGCACGTATACGGCCGACGGCTCGTACGCGACGCCCGAGTCGGTCGAGACGATCGCGGTCACCGTGACCCTCGAGGACGACGTCATCACGGCCGTCGAGGTCACCGGCGACCCGCAGAAGCGCGAGTCGGAGCAGTACCAGGGCCAGTTCATCGGCGGGATCGCCGATGTCGTCGTCGGCCAGGACATCGACGACGTCCAGGTCAGCCGCGTGGCGGGATCGTCGCTCACCAGCGGCGGCTTCAACGACGCCATCGAGACCATCAAGTCCGAGGCGGCGAAGTAGGCCGTGAGTCCGGCGCCGGACTCCTGGCGCTTCGACGCCATCGGCACGACGTGGGAGATCGTCACCGAGCTTCGCCTGCCGGCGACGGCGCGTGACGAGATCGCCGCCCGCATCGACGAGTTCGATCGCGAATGGTCGCGATTCCGCGCCGACTCGGTGGTGAGCGCGCTGGCACGGACGGGAGGGGCCGTTCCCGCGCCGCCGGATGCCGTGCCCATGCTGGACGCCTTGGGGGCGCTGTCGGCCGCGACGGCAGGGGCCGTCAACCCGCTCGTCGGCGGATCGCTCGACGCCCTCGGCTATGACGCCGCGTACACGCTCCGTGATCGCGGGCC